>JBFMCL010000032.1 GCA_040754395.1 Nitrospirota bacterium
AAACCTGAACCCATTTCATCTGAGAAAGGCATTGGAAGATAAACTGAAAAAAATCTTCCTCTATGCTACAAAATCTCTCGCTGAGTCAGCGATCCTTCGGTAACATTTTATTATGAGGCAACAGGACATAAAAAAAAGGATGCGGGAAACCCGCATCCTTTTTTATCCTGTACAGCAGTATTGTTACATTGCTGTTGAGTCTACTGCTCCGTCAATGTTATTGCGGCGGTCGGACAGACACTGATACAAGTCTCACAGCCTTCACAGGTATCAGCCTGAAACGGGTCTGCCTTACCGTCTGTCATCTGGAATACACCAACTGGGCAATTGTTCACGCATTCTTCACAGCCCTCACACTTATCACGATCAACGGTAACTGAATATGGCACTTGTTTTCACCTCCTTGGTTTGATTGTAGCGATCCGCTCTTTTATTATATTTAAACTTATATTTAATTAAAAAATCTACACCTCAATCACAGGTCAGCCGTTATTCAGCCTTAATCTGTTTCTCACCATATTTGTCGAACACTACCTCTTCTTTGACCGAAACAGCTATTTTGTAAAGGATTGTCAGAACAAGAAATCCGATCGCCCAAACAGCAAGGGTAATCAACGTTTCGGGCAAGGTTGGCCAGTACTCGGTAATCCTTTCTAACGGATTCGGAACAAACCCGCCGACAACAAGTCCAAACCCTTTGTCTATCCAGAGGGAGAAAAAGGTTGCCAGACACGCCACCGCAAGAAGGGATTCATTTTTTCGAATCTGAGGAAATATCAGCATTCCGATGGCAATAACTGCCAGGATGCTGGAAATCCACATAACAGGAACAAGCTGGCTGTGACCATGGAGGCCTGCATACAGATACACCAGGGAATGCATGTGTCCTGGTATCTGGCTATAGAACGCGGTAAAGAATTCGAGGCCAAGGAAAAAGACATTGATCAGCATGCAATAGGTCACGATCTTTCCGAGTGACTGGATGGCCTCCTTCCCCGGATCGAATTTGGTGTATTTTCTTACAATAAGCGCCAGGATGATAAGCAGTGCCGGACCTCCTGCAAATGCTGAGGCCAGGAATCGGGCAGCCATGATTGCCGTCAGCCAGAGATGTCTTCCCGGGATACCCGCGTAGAGAAACGCGGTGACGGTATGAATTGACGGAGCCCAGGCGATCGAGAGAATGATAAAAGGCTTGATCCACTTGGGAGGTGCAATTTCTTTCCTCTCTGCACCCAGAACAGTCCATCCGATCAGAATGTTCAGGAAAAGATATCCGCTGAGCACAAGCATGTCATAAAACATGACTGAATTGGGAGTAGGATGCAGGATAACATTCAGGACACGAAGAGGCTGTCCGAGGTCCACAAAGATAAACAGCATGCACATGATAACTGCAGAAATGGCAAGAAATTCCCCCAGAATAGTAAGTCTGCCGAATTTCTTGTAATCATGAAGATAGTACGGCAATACGACCATGACTCCAGAGGCTGCGACACCGACAAGAAAAGTGAACTGGCCGATATACAGGCCCCAGGATACATCCCTGCTCATACCTGTAACGCCTAAACCGGTCTTGAACTGATAAAGATATGCCAGAAACCCTACGCCGATTATTCCCAGCAAACAGAATATCCAAACCCAGTATCTTCGTCCTCCATATATCGCTTTTTCAAGCATTATCTTTCCCTCCTAAATTATGTAATACACGCTAGGCCCTGTACCGAGTTCGGGTTTGCGCCTGACAGTAAACCGTTCATTGAGGACTCTCCTCACCTCGGAATTCGGATCCTCAAGATCGCCGAAAATCAGTCCGGGTGTTATGCCTTTTTTCGCCGCAACTTCCTTTGCTGCCTCCACGCATGCCGGCAGCAGGCCATGAGCAAGCCTTTCGTAACACAATGTGCATTTCTCAACAACACCCTTCATCCTTGTCGGAAATTCAGGATTTTCCCTGGATTCATCGAGATACGGTCTCGGATCCTTGTAATTGAAGCTTCGGGCCCCATAGGGACAGCCTGCCATGCAGAATCTGCACCCGATACACCGATGCATATCCATCATGACTATGCCGTCGCTCTTTCTCTTGAATGTTGCCTGTGTCGGACAAACCCTCACGCAGGGAGGATTCTCACAGTGATTACAGAGCAAAAGGAACGGCATGTGTTTGATTTTCTCTGAGAGGTACTTGTCTTCATTCCCCGGGAACGCATGTTCATAGGTATCCGTCCACATCCATTTGATCTCATGCTTCGGATTATCTGTGACATGAGGCACATTATGTTCACGATGACATGCGTCGATACATTTCCGGTAGTCTTCCTCTGAAGTAAATTTGCTCATATCAATTACCATTGCCCATCTCTTTGCTGTCAGGGCTTTGGCATTTCTCGAGATCTGTGATGCCTCAACATGATTCTTCAGGCTGCTGATGGATACGACACCGCCCAAACTCAATATGGTGGACATGCTCACTATTTTTAGAAATTCTCTCCTGTTCACACTCATGACTTTTTCTCCTTCGGCGCTAAGTGGCAATCCCAGCAGTATGGCTTTACTGCCGTATAATTGTGGCATTCATCACAAAATTTTGCCTTGTTTGAATGGCACTTCATACAGGTGTTCTGGAGACTCATGTTAAACGTTTTCCCTTCGGCATTTGTATAGACAGTATTGCCGTCACGGACCACCCAATCCCTCCAGTCGTTCAGCAGCTGCATGTGCTCTTTTTTCATGAATGCTTTGGACTCAACACATTTCCTCTCCTTCTCAGGCATGCTGAGAATCTCAGGAGTGTCGATTTTCGGATCAGGCTTTGCTGTGGCTTTCCCTCCGCTGTAAAGAAAGGGAAAGGAGACTAAACCGATAAAGATGAGAAGACCAATGATTATTTTTCCTCCGTTATACATTACTCTTCACCCTCCATTCCAGGGAGTGGTTCGCCGCGCATATTTGTGGTCCTCTTTTTCTCCCCTTTGCATATTAATGCATTTGCAACCATCTCGTGGAGACCGGTCACCCGGACGCCCGGTACCCAGTAATCCATCAATGGAGGAAGTGCAGCCCTGTCGATGGCGCAGACGCATGCCAGCATGTTCACCCCGTATTTCTTGGCCACATGTTTCACCGCATTTGCCCGCGGGAGACCACCCCTTAATCTCAATTCCATGTTTTCTGACGCATTGAGACCTGATCCGCTGCCACAACAGAATGTCTGTTCCCTGATGGTGTTTTCCGGCATTTCATGGAAGTTATTGCATACGCTCTTGAGTATATACCTTGGCTCTTCCAGCAGACCCATGCCCCTTGAGGTATTGCATGAGTCATGGTAGGTAACAATCAAATTATCATTCCTGCCCGGATCCAGGTTGAGCTTTCCATGTTTTATCAGATCTGCGGTAAATTCACAGATATGTATCGTCTTGTTGGATTTTGCGTTTTCAAACTTCGTGCCTGTGATCGGGGAGACCGGCTCTTCGAGGAAGTCCACAGGGCCATACCATGTGTTATGGTACTGGTGCCAGACCCTCCACATATGACCACACTCCCCCCCCAGTATCCATTTCACCTTCAGGCGTTTTGCTTCGTCGTATATCTTACTGTGCAGTCTTTTTGCCATCTCATTTGAGGTAAAGAACCCGAAATCTCCCCCTTCTGACGCAAAGGTACTGAAGGTATAGTCCAGTCCGAGTTCATGAAAGAGCAGGATTTCTCCCATCGCGGTAAACGTTCCGGGATCCGCAAACATGCTTCCCGATGGGATTACAAAGAGTATCTCTGCTCCCTTCCTGTTGAACGAAGGGTTAACCCGTATCCCGGATATGGTCTCCACATCATCAATGAACATGTCAAAGGCATCCTTGATGGTATGAGGCTGGAGCCCGAGATGATTTCCTGTCAGCCAGCAGTTGGCAACAGGACCTGCAATCCAGTCGATGTTCAGCCCCAGCAGATTGAGAAGCTCCCGTGCCAGTATTGTGATCTCTGCAGTATCAATTCCGTAAGGACAGAACAGCGAACAGCGCCTGCACTCAGAGCATTGGTAGGCATAATACCATATCTCTTTCAGCACATCGACGGTCAGTTCTCGTGCGCCGGCGATCTTGCCGAGCATCTTTCCCGAGGATGTGCAGTATTTGCGGTAGACTGACCTGAGAAGTTCGGCCCTGAGCACCGGCATATTTTTTGCGTCTCCGCTCCCGATAAAATAATGGCATTTATCGGCACACGCTCCGCACCTTACACAAATATCCAGAAACAGCCGGAAGGAACGGTATTTACTCACCCTTTCCCGTAATCCTTCGATAAAAATCTCCTGCCAATTTTCAGGGAGGTGCCAGTCTTCTTCCGATACAGACCACTGGCGAGGATTCGGGAATCCGACTGTCTCAAGAGATTTAGCCTTGTTGCCGTAACAAAACATCCCCTTCCTGAAGACAGTAGGCGTCTCCATCCACCCTGTTTTGGGCGGTGCAAGGTCTATTTTTGCAAGTTCTTCTGGTTTTGGATTTGCCATAATTACTCCTTTTCTACTGGTAATCCAGCTGCTTTCATTTTTTCTCTGAAGTCATCTTCGTATTCTGCGTAAGTGTGAATTTTTACCGGATAATTCCAGGGGTTCACATGCAGTTCAGCGCGGTTGTTGTTAACAAGATTCCTGGTCGGGCTGAGGAACACCCCTGCCATATGCATCAGCTTGCTGAGAGGGAAATACACAAAGAGACAGCTGACGAGAAACAGATGAATATAAAAAATGGTACCGATGCCTGCGGGTACCACCGGGCTGAAGGTAATCAGCCCCATTGTCAGTTCCTTAACGCCGACAACGTCTGTCTTGAGGAAATAGCGCATTATCACCCCGGAGGCCCCTATAGCACCGATAAGAAACAGCGGGAAGTAGTCTGAGGCAAGAGAGATGTACCGGACCTGCGGAATAATCACCCTTCTCAGGAAGAGAAATGTTACCGCACCGAGAAAGATCAGATCAGTAATATACAGCACCGGGGCGCCAACCTGAAAGAAACCATCGAGCGCTTCCATTATTTCTATCGGCAGAGGAACAGGTTCCAGAAACAACCTGAAGTGCCTGAAGAGAATAAGAAAAAACGTCCAGTGAAAGGCCAACCCAGCTATCCAGAGCCATTTGGTCGAACCGTATGAAAGTTTCGGACCTTCTCTCAATTCAGCCTTTGTATTCCTGAACAGGGAGCGGAAAAGGAGCACTTCCAACGCCATTCTGACTACCACGCCGAGAGAAGAAGAGGGGTTATCAATCTTGTTCTGCTTGATCCAGGGCAAGGACTTCCCCTGTCCGGCAGTTGTGGGTATCCGGAAAGGAACGGGCACACGAGCCCACTGCAGAACACGATACGCGATTCCCAGAATAAAAAAGAGAAACGCTGCATACGGTATGATTACCCCGAAAAGGTATTGCAGACTTGCAGCCTTCACTCCGATTATTGCGACCAAAACAAGCGCTGCAACCGCGAAGAATGAAAATATAAGTCCCATGTTCTTACCCCTTTATCTTTTGAGTTAATACTTCCGCCCCAGGATCCGCGTCCGGTTCCTGAATCTCGCAGATGAGATTTGCCCTCTGCAGCAGCCTGAATGTCATTCTTTTCACTTCATCCGTCTTTATTTCATAGATCTTCTCCCTGCATTTCATGTAGACGTCGAAACATAGGAGTGCAAGATTGTCCAGCCGTGATTCAAATGATGTCAGTTCTTCCGACAAATGCCTCTTTTTTATCTCTTTTCCCAGTTCTTCCCTGACAACCTGCTTCAGGAGAAATACAAAAGAGACGGCCTGTGAGGGGGAAAAATCCTGCACAGCCTTTATCTTGATGATATCATCCAGATAGGGAAAAAGCTTTTCTGAGTCAATGCCATGAACAATCTCCTCGTAGAGCCCGTGTATGTTCTCCGAGAGTATAGATCCGACCGGATTGAGAAAACGGTCTTTTTGCTTTTTGAGAAAATTTGAGGTGTCAGAGGGATAACTGTCAGTAATTGCATCAAACCATTTTTTTATGATTGCAGATTTTTTGTCCAGCAGGAGATCCTTAAGATTCATATATGGCCTGTGCTTCTCCTTAATAAACTCACTATCGCATTTTGGGATAGGTAATTCTATTTTATCGGATCACATAAGTCAACTTCATTTTTGGCTTTGCAAATAAACTAAAATCAGGGAATGAAGAGCAAGAAGCAAGAAGTTAATTAACTTCCGACTTCTTGCCTTTCATAAACTCTTTAATTACACGCAGCCTGTCGGTTTCGGAAGACCAGCATACCTACATGCCTGCTTTGCAGGACCACCCGGGAAAAGTTCATACAGGTATTTGGTATTGCCTTTTTCAGGGCCCATTGCCTTGCCGATCTCTTTTACGAGTATCTTGATCATCGGAGCAATCTGGAATTTAATGAAATACTCTCTCAGGAACTTGATGATGTCCCAATGTTCCTGTGTCAGGGTAATACCATCCTGAGATGCCATAACCTGAGCCATCCCCTCTTTCCACGCCTGCCAGTCCAGGAGATAACCATCCTCATCAACCTCGTACTGTTGCCCTTCAAACTCGATATGCGGCATTTTTCCTCCTCCTTTTTTTATTTGAATTTTTGATAGAAGACGTCTCCCATCAATTTAAGCCATAGTATAGTACCACACAAAAACTTCTTCTTTCAATCTGTAAATGTGTAGATTTTTTTCAGAACGGGTTATAAAAAGTAATACAAAGACAATGCGATGGTCAAATAAAAAAAATTAATCAATAGATAAGTTTTTTTCTTTATAACCGGCTGCCGCCCGCATCATCCCGGGAACCCATTCCTTAGTGCCAAGCGCATGCAGATGGGTATACGTGGCAAGGACGTTCCGGTAACACAGGCCGTCTTTCTTGTGCAGTATTCCATCGCCCTTTCTGACCCCGAAAACAAAACGGACGTCGTCCCGTTCTGTTATCCGCACCACATGGGAATAATGGAATTCATGTCCGTGAAGGAACTGACCGGTCCTGAAAAACGGGTTTTCAGCCTCGACTTCCATGACAGTATAGCCATGTCCCTGCGGCTTCTTGCTGACCCCTGTGGTAATTGGCAATACCCCTGCCATGGGGTAGGTTTTTCCTTCCCAGATCAATTCCTCGCCAAGGTACATCAGCCCCCCGCATTCCGCATAGATGGGCATCCCCTTTTCAGCCGCTTGTTTTATCCCGTTGCGCAGGGAGGTGTTCTCTGACAGGGCCGGAGCATGTGTTTCCGGAAATCCTCCGCCTATATACAGTGCGTGCAGTTCAGGAGGGAGGTCGCCGGTCAGCGCACTGAACTCAATCAGATCTGCACCCGCCCTTTTTAATGCGTCAATGTTCTCCGGATAATAAAACTGAAACGCGGAATCGCGTATGATACCGATATTCACCTGTTTTTCCCGAAGTTCCGGATAGTCTTCGGGAATAAAATCCAAAGAAGGGGCACCCTGCGCTATCTGCAATAATTGACCGATATCAAGATGGCTGGCAGCAGTCTCAGCCGCCTTTTCTATTGCTTCCTCGGCCATCGGGTGTTCCTGGTGAGGGACAAGACCGAGATGTCTTCCGGGAAATGTGATATTCTTCAGTTTCGGTATCGCACCGACGACAGGAATGCCGCAATACTGCTCAATACATTTCCTGACAATCGATTCATGGCGCGATCCTGCCAGTCTGTTGAGAATCACTCCCCTGATCGGGACATCAGGATCAAACCTCTGGCATCCGAGGACCAGAGCAGCGACCGTACGGGTGACTTTTGTACAGTCAACAATGAGGATTACCGGTGCAAGGATAAGCTTGGCCATCTCGCCCGTGCTCACGCTGCCTTCGGTGTCCATACCGTCATACAGCCCGCGGTTCCCTTCGATAACTGCGATATCCGCGCCCCCGGTATTCATGCTGAAGGATGTAAGCACCTGCTTCCTGCTCATCATAAAGAGGTCGATATTGTAACAGGGGCAACGTGCTGCCCGGCTCAACCAGCCCATATCTATGTAATCAGGGCCTTTCTTGAAGGGGATGACAGCATGTCCCCTTTTCTTCAGTACCCTGCACAGGCCAACGCTCGCCGCAGTTTTCCCGGTATCACCTCCAAGGCCTGCGATGGCCAGCCTTGGGCAATCGATCATCTTTTGGGCCCGGGTATCTCAAATGAAGCGCAGGAACCGCTGCCACAGCTTTTTACCGTATGTTTGGACTTTTTTCCTCCACCTGATGCAATGAAACTCACTGAACTCAAAATTCTCTCAACCTCATCTGATTTGCATTTCGGGCATTTCATCCCCGACTTTTCATCCTCTTTTTTGAGCTTCAGAAGTTCAAATATCTGGCCACAGCCAAGGCATTTAAATTCATATATGGGCATTACCACTCCTCCTTTCAAAGTTCACGACAACAGGGAATCACACCCAGTTGCTGCATTTAGTAATACTACCACAGCATGAAAAAGATAGGCTACATGAAAACCACCGGATAGAGCTATAATAAACAAATACAATCCCAGAAGGAGAAAGAATGAAAGCTTTGCCCGAAGACCCGCGGTGCCCTTTTTGCTACCACAAAATCGAGCAACCGAAGGAACTCTCATCACGGAAAATAGTCGAATTCCCCCTCGGCCTCTGCAGTCAATGCGGTGCCGTTTATGCGTATGACATCACGGGACACAATATGGGCTCGGCCTTTATCGAGGCATTATTATTCGCATGCAATGAAGATGATTACCTGGCATTCTCTCTTTCACACGGAGAGGATTACACAGATGCCGTCGTCGGGAATTATGATATCGTAACCCACACAATTGTTCCTGAAAAGGTCTACAACGACCGGTTTGTGCGGGGCGTGCTCATTTTCATCAAACTTTTCGGCCAGTTCCAGGACGCAACGGAAGAAAAGGTGAAAGAGAAATTCAGGGCGATACAGCCTATCGTCAAAACCAAACTGCGCTCGGAAAATTTTTCCAAAGAGACAGTGCGCACGTATGTCGCTGAAAACAGGAAAGAAGATCTCATTGCGCTGGCAAAAGAGGATTCCCGCGTCCTCAACGAACTGCAGCGCATGCTCTACACACCGGACGAACTTTCACGGTGGAGGGTTATCGACCTTCTCGGTGAAGTAAGCAGGAGTGTCGGGGAGAAACGACCCGACATCATCAGCAAGCTGATTAAGAATCTGCTCCAGAGCGCTGCGTCTCCGGGAGCATCCGCATGGGGCGCACTTGAGGCAATTGGCACTATAATAAGCACCAAACCATCTCTTTTCGGTGAATTCACCAAGCCGCTTCTCTCCTTCATCTCGCATCAGAACCTGTGGAGGGAAGTAACCTGGGCAATAGGAAAAATCTCGACCGCAGACGCGAATCTCGCCAAGCTTGCATTTCGCGGACTTGCATCACTTCTCGATAATCCCGACCACGTGCTCCGCGGATATGCGTCCTGGGCATTGGGGAACATAGGCATCACTGATGTGATCGACCGGCTGAAAACCCTCGAAACCGATGAACACAGACTGACGTTATGGAGAGACGGAGGCCTGCAGGAAGTGACTGTCGGTCAACTGGCACATGAGGCCATCCAGAAGCTCTCACGATGAAAAAACCCCCGATGCGGTACCTGGTGTCATCACCTGCCGGCGATGTCCCTGTCGATGCCGGCAGGCTTGAGTATCCCCTTGAAGCCGATCCCCTGAAAACCCCGTACAGGGTTTATTTTCGTGCCATCAGCGATTTTCTTGAAAGGGGAAATTACCATCCCTTAATTAATGCAGTCAATATGCGACTGGGTGATGACTTGAGTCTCAGCGCATTACATGAAATAATCATCCGCACAGAGAAGCATGGCGCACTCTACCATCCTGCAAGTGTCGAGTGTTTGACAGCCGATAAGAAGGCAAAATTTGGACTTAATGTCGCAGTCACAGAAAGCGGGAGAAGTGCGTTAAAGAAGGAATTTGATGTACTGCAGACACTCCACACACAATATGACCTTCCCTACGTGCCAAAGCCTTTTCTCCTGGATGAAACAGATTCCATGACATTCCTCCTCGAGGAATGGTTCGAAGGGTTCCATGAATTCCATATTGCGAAGCCTGCGCATGGCAAAGAACGTCTTAAGCTCTGGGAATACGGGAAAGGCGACCGGTTTCTTTCAGATGCCCAGAGCTTCGAAATCTACAGGCAGATCGCCATGATCCTCGCCCTGTATTACGATATCGAAACCTGCTGCATGATCTTTCCATGGCATCATGCCGCAGGGGATTTCGTGGCAAGGGTTGAGGATGAAGCCCTGATCGATGTCCGGCTGACAACAGCCCGCGGATACGAACCGTTCATTACGTCTCATGATGAAGATAGTGTTCCCCCTGCACTTGCCGTATTTTATTTTCTTCTGCACTTATCGGTTCAGATACGACTCGACAGACTTGATGGTGTCGGGGATGTGGTATGGGCTGACGAAGCGAGTGTTGACGCCGCATTTTCGGGTTTTCTTGCCGGGATAGAATCAAAAAAGACTTTCAGGGAATACTTCGGTTCTCATGAAGAGTTCCTGACCTTACTGCGTTCCTTCAGCATAGAAGACCTGACCACGGCATTCGAACCCGTTATTGCACAGTATGAGAAGACAAAAGATTTTCCGGTCATTGCAGGCAATGTGGGGAATCACATTGCACGGCTGTATGCTATTCTCCAAAATTCCCGTTAACGATATCGTCAAAAGACATTCGCAGAACCCTCGAAACCGGCAGCATCAGACCAGCCTTGGCGGCCGGGTTCAAAAACCCCGCATCCTGCAGCATTTCCATAGAAAGCTTCACGAGTTCCTGATAGAGGGTATAAAGCTTTACAGTAGGATACGAGGTCTTGGTCTCAAAACCTGAGAGCCCGCACACATAGGCGATTTCCTTTTTCCCTTTATGAAGGCTGTAGGGAACACCGTAAATGCGGCATATGACCGGCCTGTGTTCATAGAGTACGCATTCTTCCTTTTCACTTAAGAGAGAACACCTCACCCGCTGTTTCCCGAGCCCGTAGACTTTCATCTTCGGGTCTTCCTCGAAGACCTTCAGCCTGTCCTTGGCCCTCAACATCTCTCCTTCAGATTTCTCAGCTCTCTTCAGGACATCACGACGGACCTTGCGGTCAAGATGGTTGAAATGATAATTGATATATGCGGCTTCTATGGGGAACAGCCCGAAAACAGCATGGCAGCAATCGCAGCAACGGATTCTGCATTTCACACTGTCGGGATATTTTTCATGAATAGTTCTGAAAAGGATATCTGCCTTGCGGGATTGGATCTCATATCTGGGGAAAAGCTCTTCTTTCATTTTGACTTCTTTGCTTTTCCTGTCTTCCTTGCATCACTTGTTGTCTTTGACTGTCCCGTCTTTGAACTTTTCACAGAGAGTTTTCTTGTTTTTTTCCTGTGTGGCTCAAGGAGCTTCAAAAATTCCGGATGCACTTCAAATCCCAATGCAAGTGCCTTATCGCAGCTTTTTACGGCCTCATCATACTCGCCCCTGAGATAATGGGCATTTGCAAGGTTATTGTATCCCAGCGCAAAATCCGGAGCGAATTTCAGCATCTTTCTGTTAGTTTCGATGCTCTTTTCGATCTCGCCTTTCTGCAGGTAGGCATTCGCAAGATTGCACCATGCCTGAACGATGTCCGGATTCAGTTCAAGTGCCCTGTCCAGGGCCTCTATCGCCTCATCGGTTTTCCCCAGTTGCAGATAGGCAAAGCCCAGATTTGCATACCCCCGCGCATAACGGGGCTCTATCTCCACCGCCCGCAGATTTGCCTTTACCACCTTTTCGAGGTCCCCTTCCCTGAAGTAAATATATCCAAGATTCACAAATGCCTCAAACATGCGGGCGCTCTCGGTGATGGCCTGTTCAAATGCCTCTATCGCCTCATCGAATTTTCCCTGATTCATGAAGGCTACTCCGAGATTATAATAAGATGATGCGCATTTCGGGTCTTGCGCAAGCCGGAGTTTCTGTTCAGCAATAAACTGTTCTATATCTCTTGGTTTCTGCATATGTATTGTATTTCACCATATATGCCTGATGGCGTTAAGACAGGTTTCTTCTTTGACCAGCCGTAATGATTATATGCCCCATCAAGAAATGATTCCCGACAGTAAATACACTGGACCTGTAAAATCAAGAAATTAGGGTGAACAATAAATTGTTCACCCTAACCTGATTACTTAAACCATACAAACATATTGTTTAGAAGATTCGACTTGTACTATCCTCCGGCATCACCGGATTTTTCGACAGATATGCCTCTTCCTTTCAGTCCGTACATGGTAGAGCTGCCGGTTGACAATAACTCCAGCACCTCTTCTCTTACCATTTCGGATGCGACGTTCTTGATCTCTGATGCGCCGGCGTCAGGAATAACCTTTTTCACGCCGATCATCATATCTTTGAAATAGAATTTGCTTTTTGCGCCTTTTGAGGCGTAATCAAGAATAGCCTGTCTTATGTCTTCTGGTCTTCCCATAGTTTTTAGCTCCTCTTAATTTTCTTATATACCGCCAACTGCCTTGGATACTGCCCATGCATGTTCAGTAAACTTAAACTGTGTTGATGTCCTGTAAGTATCAACAGCAAGGCGATAATCATCAACCAAGTGATGCGTGAATGGCAGACCCATCTTCTCGAAGAATTTTTCCCAGCCGATGCGCTCTGCCCAGTCTCCAAGTCTTTCGTACTTGTTCGCATCCTTTGCCCAGATTTCAACCATCTTCTTAACGATATCAGTAACTTCGGGCCAGCGTGGTGTATTGTTCGGTAAAATTGGCACAATAACCTTTGAAAATTTCGGCGGGCTTATGCGGTTTGAAATCTTTCCGCCGGCAAGAATTGCCACACCGTCTCCTGGTCCGTCTGACAGAGGCAGGGCCAAACACATGGTATAGCAGTTTCCGCAGTACATGCATTTTTCAATATTGACCGATACGCTCTTTTTCCCGTCCTCGGTCGTAATCGGCTTGATCGCGTAAAGAGGACATGCTGCAACAACCAGAGGAATCTCGCATACTTTTCCAAGAACTTCATGGTCGATTGCAGGGGGCTTGCGGTGATAGCCAAGCAGAGCGATATCAGAACAGTGCACAGCGCCGCACATATTGAGACAGCATGCGAGGGCTATTCTTAGTTTCGCAGGCAATCTCATATTCTTAAACTCATCAAATAACACGTCGGCAGTCGCCTTGACCGGTCCGGAGGCATCGGTTGCAGGCGTATGGCAGTGAATCCATCCCTGGGTATGGACAATATTGGTCATGCCCATTCCTGTACCGCCCGACGGGAATTTAAAGGAACCGCCTATATGTTTTCTGCTGTCGAGTTCTGTTTTGAGTTCCTTTGCCTTCTCCTCACTGTCAACGATAAATTCGATGTTATTTCTTGTGGTGAATCTTACATATCCATTACAGTGCTTGTCAGCGATATCACAGATCTCACGGATATGCTCAACTGACATGATTCGCGCTGCTGCAGCCCTGACAGAAAACGCCTTTTCACCTGTTTCAGAAACATGCACCAGAAGACCGGGCTCGAGTATCCTGTGAGATTTCCATTTCCCGTAATTCCTCCTTATGACAGGCGGCAGCATCTGCCCATAATGACATGGTCCAATATCAGTAATCCTGCCTTCCTGAGGCTTCTGGGGATTAAAATAACCGAGTTTGCCTTTCGACATAACATATCCTCCTTTATATTATCTTGGATGTCTGCTTCTGTAATCTTCAATATCCCTTGTAAATCCACCCGGAACCTCTTCTTCCTTGAAGAAGACATACGGATTGGCACGGGGAGCTATCACCATCTGTGGCATTGGCGGAATTCCAAGCACTTCACAGAATACCTTCAAGCTTACGCGCTGGATGGTCTCGCCGATACGCTCGCGGTTCTTGCCTTCTTCAATCCACCAGTCAAACACCTTTCCAACGACACCTTTAATGTTGTCATACGGGGGATTCACATACATAAACGGTATGGTCATGCATGACATCTGCGCACCTTCAAGAATCGGGGCCTTTGCGCCAAACAGGATGCTCAAACCCTGGTCCTTGCCAACCATCAATGCTTCGGGCATAGCGTCTATGCAATGCATGCATCGGTTGCATTCTGCATTGTTGATGGTAATCTTCTTTCCGTCAAACTGCATGCACTGGGTCGGGCAGAGGTCAATAACTTCCTTCTGGATATCGAATTTGCCCCAGTCTCTTCCGGCAAATGCACCGCCGTTAGCCGGGATCTTTCCGGCAGCATATTCCTGGACCGCATCCTGATCGATCCGAATGTCATCCTTCCAGGTACCGATATACGACATATCGGAACGTGCAATACTCGCAGTGCAGCCATTCGGGCACCCGTCAAATTTCATCTTGAATTTATACGGGAATGCAGGCCTGTGCAGTTCGTCCTGATATGTCATGGTAAGGTCATAGCAGAGAGCCATGGTATCGTAACATGCGAATTCGCACCGTGCCTTCCCGATACAGTCTGAAGGGGTACGGAGGTTTCCGCCTGAACCGCCAAGGTCAACCCCGAGGTCATGGGTCAGATCAAAGAACAACGGTTCAAGCTGTTCCGTAAAGGAACCCAGGATAACCAGGTCGCCGGTGGAACCATGCAGGTTGGTTAATCCGCTGCCACGGTATTCTGCGATATCGCAAAATGCCCTGAGCCAGTCAGACGTATAGAATTTTGCTCCGGGCTGGTTGACCCGGATGGTATGGAAATGAGCAATATTGGGGAATTTCGCCTGCTGATCGTTATACCGTCCTACAATACCACCGCCGTAACCAAGAACTCCAACAATTCCGCCGTGTTTCCAGTGGGTCTCACCCTCTTTATATGAAAGCTCTACAATACCCAATAAATCATCTACGATATCCGCAGGTATCATTAGGTTATCCTGACCCACTTTATGCCTGTGCACTGCCTCTCTCTTTAAATCACTCACAAAACTGGGCCATGGTCCTGATTCAAGCTGCTCCAACTGTGAAATATCATGCTTGCACTTGTAATTCTTCAGCTCATCTTCTGTATAATTGTTCAACTGGTCGTCAGTAAAAATCCTCACATCGCTGTATTTCCGATGTTCTTTTTCTTCCTTATCCCACTGCTTCTCCTGTCCAGGAATTGACATCTTCTACCTCCTTCTGCTGAGTTATTTGGAAAAATGCAGGCTAACACAACACGTAAGACTGGACTGTCTTTTCACCCCCTTCCTTCATTATAGGGATTTACTTAAGGTTTAAGCCGAAATATGCCGTTAAACTTTTTAAGTCTTTGAGAAAAGTGATTAATAATAATCAACTCATCTTCTTTTGTCAAGTAAGGATTAAGAATTTTTGGATTACACGGACTGATTTTTTTGTCCGTTTTTTTCCACTTGCCAGATTACTACTTTATCTTTTGCTAAATAATTCCATTTTCTTCAATAAATCAATGGATTGACCGCTCATGGGAAGGCAAACCCTGTTATTCAGCCCCCTCGAGCCGTGCAATAGCGTTTCTTGCCCATTGTCCGAGGGGTTTTTCGGCAAAACTGCCATCCCTGTAAATTTGGACAGGCTCATCCCTGGCAACCAGTTTCTCCAGAAACGGGCGGGCAGGTTCAAACACGGTTTCTCCCATTGCCCAGGCTGCCAGGCCGAGGGTTTCCGCATCATTGGAACGAAACACTGCAAGGACTTTGTCCCTGAAAAAATCCATGGATGCGGCAATTCGCCGCCCAAGCCTCCCCATGCCCCAGAGCCCCCCTTTTGCCAGTGGAGGCTCCTCAATGGAATACGCGATCATCATGCTCCCGTACGGATCGATTAATTCAGGGATATTTGCAATAATCTCGGCAATCGTTTGGGGCGCACTCCACCCGATACCGCCCGACTCATCAGTCATCGACCAGAAGAGAGTCCGAATGTACTGTCTGATCTTGTCTTCCCTTTTTTCATTCCACCACCGCTTCATATATCTGCCTGTGGTCTCAATAGCCGCCCACCTGACACTGTCATCCATATCATAGAGGCTGAAGCGGACTTCCTTCCAGACGTGCCGGTTCTGTTCACAAGACGCAAGGATGCTGTCAAAGTCCCTTTTTTTCAGAAGGTCTTTAGTCTGTCTTTTCACCACGTTGTCCATACCGCCGTTTCCTTCCCTTCTTTCTCCCCCTTTTTCCCAATACTGCGGATATGATACAGCATTATTATGACAAAGCATCACCGGAAAAGCTGCTTTCTCCAACAAGAGAAATCTGTTCCGCCTATGCCTCCGGCTGTTCCTCCGGTGTCTTTTATATTTACAAGTACCCCCGTTTCAGTGCTATACTTTTCGAGTTTGTAGTTCAGGAGAGAAATATGCCCAGGATCAAAGCATTATTACTGTTCTTCCTATTCATTATAGCACCAGGAATTATTTTCGCAGAAGAGTTCCCCGTCATCAATTCAGTCGAAGTGAAAGGGCTCAAGAGGATTGATGAAAGCGCGGTAAAATCAAAGATCACTCAGCGGCCGGGAGAAGCCATATCCCAGGAAAAGACCAATGAAGACATCAAAAATATTTACAAGATGGGCTATTTCGACGATGTGAGGGCTGAGATTGAACCGTTTGAAGGCGGCATCAGGCTTATTTACCTTGTGAAAGAAAAGCCCACAATCGTAAAAATCGAATTTCAGGGAAACGAAGAGTTCGATGATGCAAAGCTGAAGGAAAACATCACGATCACAACCGGCGCAATCGCTGATGCGGTGCTGATTCAGGACAACGCCAATAAGCTCAGGGCATTTTATGAAGAGGAGGGATACTGGTTGTCACGCATTGTTCCGGTGACAAAAATACTTGGCCCGGACGAAATCAGCCTGACATATCAGATAGAGGAAGGTCACAAGGTCAGGATCAGGAAAATCCTGATCGACGGGAACAAGGCAATTTCCGACGGGAAGGTCAAAGGGACGATCGAAACAAAGGAATGGTGGCTTTTCTCATTCATCACGTCTTCGGGCTATTACAAAAAAGATCGGATGGATTCCGATATTGAGAGAATCAGGGATCTCTATTTCAATAACGGCTACATTAAAGTAGCGGTCGGAGAACCACGGATCGAACTGACCGGCGACAGCAGGGGAATGAACATTACCATACCCGTTTCCGAAGGTGACCAGTACAACATTTCCTCCGTCGAATTTTCCGGCAACAAGGTTTTTGACGAAGGAGCAATAAGAAAACGGGTGACCATGACACCCGAGAAGCCCTTCAGCAAACAGAACCTCAGAAAAGACATCCTGTCCATTTCAGAACTGTACTCTGAAAACGGCTATGCGCTCATTACTGTCACCCCGGATCTCGTTCCTGATGAAGGCAAAAAAACAGTGAAGATTCTGCTGAACATCGATGAAGGAGACAAGTACCGCATAGGCAGAATAGAGATTTCAGGGAACACCAAGACGAGGGACAAGGTCATACGGAGGGAAGTCAGGCTTGATGAGGGGGATACCTTTAACAGTGCGTTGATCAAGAGAAGCTATGAGAGAATCAATAATCTCAACTTTTTTGAAACCGTCGACCTTGCACCAAAACCCAACCCGGAAGAAAAACTGGTTGACCTCGATATTAAGGTCAAGGAGAGACCGACCGGCTTCTTCAGCATCGGAGGCGGGTACAGCTCAATAGAAAAATTCATTGCGATGGTCGAACTCACACAGGGGAATCTCTTCGGCAAGGGTCTCTTCACCAAAATCAGGGCAGAACTCGGAGGAAGAACCTCATACTATGATATCTCCTTCCGGGACCCTTGGTTTATGGATAAACCTGTTTCCTTTTCGACAAATATCTACAAGATTACCAAGGAATATATAGAATATGAAAAGAAGGCAACAGGATTCGGGATTTCCCTAGGCAAGAGGTTTTCGGAATACTGGTGGACCAATTTTGCATACAATTTTGAAAACGCGAAAATCTTCAATGTCGCTGAGGATGCCTCCACGATCATTAAGGATCAGGAGGGAACGAATACCACAAGTAGTATCACCCCTTCACTGACAAGAGATTCCAGGAACAACTATCTCGATCCTTCAAGAGGTTCGAGAAATTCCATTTATGTCACGTATGCGGGTATCGGAGGAACCAATAAATTCCTGAAAAGCGAAATTGATTCAGCCTGGTATTTTCCGATCGGACCGACCACTGTAATGCTGCGAGGGAGGTTCGGGTATGCCACCGGCCTTCAGGGCAAAGAACTACCGCTGTACGAGAGGTTTTACGTGGGAGGAATCTACACCGTACGAGGACTGGGATTCGGGGAGGCGGGCCCGAGGGATGAAAACACTGATGACGCGATCGGGGGCACTGAGGAACTGATCTTTAATGCGGAATATCTCTTCCCGATCGTCAACGAGATACGGCTGAAAGGAGTCCTTTTTTTTGATGCAGGAAACGCCTATGAAGATTTTGAAAATTTTGGTGAACTGAGATATACGACGGGTCTGGGGCTGAGGTGGATTTCACCTGTCGGACCTATCCGTATTGAGTGGGGATATAACCTTGACAAAAAACCGGGAGAAAAGGCAAGCAGATTTGAATTCGCCTTTGGCACATTCTTCTGAGAAGTTACTATCCGAAAACAATAATATAATCAATGGAGGAACACATGAAAACAACACAGGTGGGACGGTTTCTGCTGGCTGGTGCGTTGTTTCTTGCATTCTGCACGCTGCCGTCTATTTCTTTCGCCGCTGATACGGCGGTGAAGTTGGGGGCAGTTGACGTCCAGACGGTATTGAATGAATCTGAAACGGGGAAAAAGGCCAAGAATGATCTTGAGGCGCTCATAAAATCAAAGCAGGCTGTCATCGATGAAAAGGGCAAGATGATCGAGAAGCTGAAAAGCGATGTCGAAAAACAGGCTTCCGTGCTCTCTGCAGACGCAAGGAAAACCAAGGAAGAGGAACTTGAGAAACTGATCAGGGAGTACCAGAGGCTCGTGCAGGATTCACAGGCCGAGATTAAGAAGAAAGAGGCTGAACTGACAGATTCGATACTGAAAGATATTCACGACATCATAGACAAGATCGGCCAGGATGAAGGATATACCCTTATCATTGAGAAGGGCATGGCAGTCTATTCCGATAAGAGCATTGATATCACCGGCAGGGTCATGGGCAAGTACAACGAATTGAAGTCCAAATTCAAAAAGTAGTGAAGCTGAGGGAAATTGCAACTCTTGTTGGTGGTGAAATCCTTGGTGATCATGACCTGGAAATCACCGGGGTATCGGGCATCAGCGAGGCGAAAGAGGGAGATATCACCTTTGCAGCATCAAAAAAGTATCTGAGGGATATCTCGGACTGCCGGGCTTCCTGCCTTATGGTAAAAGAACCGGTTCCGGATGTCCGGATTGCACAGCTGAAGGTGTCCAACCCCTATCTTGCATTCGCACAACTGCTCGGACATTTCTATGTAAAACCGGTTAAATTCTCAGGGGTCAGCAAGAGCGCGCATGTATCTGATACGGCCAAGATCGGGGACAATGTCTCTGTCCTTCCCTTTGCATATATTTCAGGCGGGGTTTCGGTCGGTGACGGCTGTGTGATTTATCCGAATGTGTTCATCGGCGAGAATACGATAATAGGGAATCAGTGCACAATCCATTCCAACGTCACGCTGAGAGAGAACCTGAAAATCGGCAACCGGGTCATCATACATGCAGGTACCGTAATCGGCTCTGACGGCTTCGGATACGTGTTTGAGCAGGGAAGCTATCACAAGATCCCCCAGGTCGGCGGGGTGATCGTCGGTGATGATGTGGAAATAGGGTCCAATGTCTCTGTCGACAGGGCAACCACCGGGAATACCGTAATAGGCAACGGAACCAAGATTGATAACCTTTCCCAGATCGCGCATAACGTGCAGATCGGCAACAACTCGATTATTATTGCGCAGGTGGGAATCGGAGGCAGTTCGGAAATAGGAGAGTACGTGACCCTTGCCGGACAGGTGGGGGTTTCAGACCATACCAGAGTTGACCCGGGAACCATGATAGGCGCACAGTCTGGCATCATGGGGCACGTTGCGAAGGGAGCTTATTCTGGTTCACCCGCAATACCGCACCGGGATTGGCTGAAGTCACAGGCTATTTTTGCACGACTCCCCGAGCTTCATAAAAAGATAAAGGAACTTGAAGAAAGAATTCGCGAACTTGAAAGGGGGATTCAGGGATGATGAATGTAAGGGAGATTCAGAACTTCCTGCCTCACCGGTATCCTTTCCTCTTGGTAGACAGAATCACCGAACTGGAACCCGGGAAAAAAGCGGTCGGGTTAAAAAATGTCACCGTGAATGAACATTTTTTCCAAGGACATTTTCCTGGGCATCCGATCATGCCCGGCGTACTGATCGTTGAAGCACTGGCCCAGGTAGCAGGCGTCCTGGCTTTTCAGTCCGGAACAGCTCACGGGAAATCCGTGTACTTCATGAGTATCGAGCGGGCAAAATTCAGAAAACCGGTGGTTCCGGGCGATCAGCTGAAACTTGAAGTGAACATAGTACATCAGCGCGGAAATGTCTGGAAATTCGAAGGCAGCGCGCTGGTCGATAACAAAGTGGCTGCAGAGGCTGAATTCACTGCGATGCTCACAGATAGAGAGATATAACACATGGCAAACGACATTCATCAGACAGCGATCATTTCACCTGATGCAACGATTGAAGAGGGGGTGTCCATAGGCCCCTACTGCATCATTAACGATGCCGCACATATCAAGAAAGGCACAAGGCTTGTTTCGAATATAATCCTCGAGGGAAATACCGAAATAGGGGAAAATTGTGTGATATATCCCTTCACGAGCATCGGACTCCCCCCACAGGATCTGAAATACAAAGGGGGAAAAACCGGGGTCAGGATAGGGAACAATAATGTTATCCGTGAATATATCACGATACACAGGGCCTCTGTCGGCGGAGAAGGTGTGACGGTAATCGGAGACAATAATTTCTTCATGGCATATGTGCATATTGCCCACGACTGCCGGATCGGAAATTCAGTCACCATGGCGAATGTCGCAACCCTTGCCGGGCATGTAGTGGTGGAGGACTGTGCTGTTGTGGGCGGGCTTGTGGCAGTTCATCAGTTTACCAGAATCGGGGCGTACGCCATGGTCGGCGGATTCAGCGGGATAGGACAGGATATTCCTCCGTATATGATTGCATCCGGAGCGCGGGCAAAACTCTTTGGCCTGAATACGGTTGGACTGAAGCGGCACGGATTTTCTGATGCAACGATTAATGAACTGAAAAAGGCCTATAAAATACTCTTCAGGGAAAAGAGAACCCTGAAAGACGCCATAAAGAAAATTCAGGAAGAGCTCCCGTATACAGACGAGATCAAGCATCTCATTGACTTCATTCAAAAGAACAAACGAGGAATCTGCAGGTAGTGAATATCTTTCATCCCCTTCCGGTCCCCTTCATGAACGGGACCGGGGATGCCGCACACACATTCAAATGAAAAAACTCGGATTAATCGCGGGCACGGGTGAACTCCCGAAAGCAATTGCGGAAGAAGCGAGAGCGCAGGGATATGCAGTTATCGCAATAGGGCTCGACCCTCTTGCCGACAGGTCTCTGTCCTCTCATGTCGACGAAATAACATGGGTGAATGTCGGGAAATTCGGCAAACTGATAGAGTCCCTGAAAAAATCCGGAATCAAAGAGGCGGTCATGGCAGGGAAAGTCTCAAAGACCCTTCTTTACAAAAGCAAGATCACCCCTGACCTGAGGGCTGTCAAACTCCTGTTTGGTCTGAAAGATAGAAAGGACGATTCCATACTGCTTGCAATCACGGAAGAACTCGCACAAGAAGGCATTCGCCTTCTTGATATCACCCGCTTTAGCGGCTCCCTGCTGACAACCGAAGGGGTTCATACAAAAAAAGCTCCAACTGGGAATGAATGGAAGGATATCGAATTCGGATGGAAGATCGCGAAGGAAATCGGAAGGCTCGATATAGGGCAGACAGTCGTGGTGAAGGATCAGGCAGTAATGTCGGTAGAAGCCATTGAGGGCACTGACGAGGCGATTCGCAGAGGCGGCATACTTGCAGGGGAAGGGGCAGTGGTGGTAAAGGTAAGCAAACCTGACCAGGACATGAGATTCGACGTTCCTGCGGTAGGATTGCAGACCCTTAGCGCCATGAAAGAGGTCCGCGCAAAAGTGCTTGCCGTCGAAGCGCACAAAAGCCTTATTCTCGATAAAAACACCTTAATTGACGAAGCAAACACCACAAAAATCGTCATAGTGGGATATTCCGTTAAGTAGAACCCTCTTGTTGTGAAAGCCGGAACAGGATATGAAAGATCACTGTCTGTTGTCGGCTCAGACACGACAAAACCCCATACCTTTGTTTAAACGAAATTTCTCTTGCAGGTCATTTCGTTTGGGATCGTTCGTGCGCAAGCCCTTTCAGTTCAAAAATCTTTATTTCTCGCTGTCTGCCTTTGACCTTTACGGTATCCCGTTCATTTAAGGTGTAATGACCGAACATTGTTGTTCCGTCCGATGTCCTGATATGCTCCATGGTGAATTCCGTAATAAGAATCTTTGCCTGATAATCCCTCGTGAGCTTCTCAACCCTCGCCGCAAGGTTGACATGGTCTCCGATGACGGTATAATCCATTTTTTTTCCTGCAGCGCCGATATTGCCGATGATAACCTCCCCGGTGTTTATCCCGATGCCGCAGTCAAGCATCTCCTTTCCTTCACGCCTCCATTTGTCCTGCATCCTTGCAAGGCTGTCCTCCATATGTAACGCACATCTGAGAGCCAGTTCAGCGTGGTTTGGCTGATCCGCCGGGGCTCCCCAGAACGCCATGATCTCATCTCCGACGAACTTGTCAAGTGTTCCGTCCCATCTGAAGATAATGTCAGCCATTTCCTTGAAATACTCGTTGAGTATCTCCACAACCTCTTCCGGAGGCCTTTTTTCAGACAATGAGGTAAATCCCTTGATATCTGAAAAAAGCACTGTCACCATCTTCCGGTCGCCCCCGAGCTTTGCCTTTTCCGGATTACTAATGAGTGTTTCCACGATCTTGGGAGAGACATAACTCGAGAACATGGCACGGATTTCCCTCGATTTTCTCTCTTCGAAAAAATACTTTGCTACGGTAACCGCCACCGCAATCATTATGATATTGGCTGCCGGGTAAACGAAGTTGACCCAGAGGTTCATGGAAGTAAAGAGGAACTGGACTGCAAGGACATATCCCGAAAACAGGGCAAAAGACAGGAGCGCACCTTTGAGCGCATTCAGTCTCGGAAGAAAAAACCCTGTCATGATGCCTGTCAGCAGAATAACCGCGATCTCGACATACCCGATGCTCTTCCTGAGCAGAGAGTGATGAAGGATGTTTTCGATGACAGTCGCGTTCTTCTCAACCCCGGGCATATTGGCGGAAAAAGGCGTGTTCTTCATGTCGTAGGTTGCGATAGCAGATGTGCCGAGCAGGACTATGCGTCCATTGACCTCTTCCGGCCTTATCTTTTTGCGCAATATGTCCGCCGCTGAAATGAATCTGAATGTACCCTCTTTCCCGTAATAGTTGATAAGCAGCCTGCCCCTCCGGTCGGCTGGAATGAAATACTCCTGACCGAGCCGTATCCCTTTGTCCCCTGCGATGACCATTTCATCCTGCGTGACGCCAAGATATACGCGTGCAGCCTGCAGGGCGAGGGACGGGAAGATTTCGTCCCCGTATGCAAGATACAGGATTTCCCACCGCAGCTTTCCGTCGAGGTCAGGATGAGAGTTCACATGCCCGAAGACTCTTCCCTGCGCAATCTCCTGAATCACAGGTAGGGCTTTTTCCGCGATAACGGGATGCATGCGTGTGGTATTTTCAATCTTCAAAAATGCGGAATCGATGATCTGGTCCGGAACTTCGGGACTTTCGTCACTTGCATCAACCAGTTCATCGAAGGTCATCGCAAGCACGATTTTTTCCCCTGCACGCGAGAACGCCTCACCCAATGCCATATCGCTTTTTGCACTCTCAGGCTCGGCAAAGAAAATATCCACTGCAAGGATTTTCGGCTCCATAGCGATGATCCCGTTAACCAGCTCAGCCATCAGTTCCCTGTTCCACGGCCAGCGGCCAAACTCCCTGAGGCTTTTTTCGTCAATCGCCACAATGAGCGTATCCTGAGGCTGTGCAGGCTTCAGGATAAGATTTCTGAGGTGGAATCTGTAATCGAGAGTCAGGACTTCAACACGCTCTTCAACCGATACTGGACGGTAAATCAGCAATGCAAGGAAAACGGCAGAGGACACCATACAGAAGACAAGAATCCAGTTTCCTTTTTTAGGAGATACTTGCATTCGTAACGTGTAAAAGTGACAGGCACAATGGGCGAATATGGAGAAGAAGCTTTCCCTCTGTCACCTTAGCGGATTTTACGCAGATCATTCCTGCGGCATTGATTCCTGATGTGCCTAATATTTCAGTTCCGCCTTTTTCTGGTCTGCAACAACCACCAGTATGTAATATTCCGGAGTGAGGTATTTCTTCGCAACCCTGCGCACGTCCTCCTTGGTGACTGCGTTGATGTACTCAGGATACTTTGTTGCGTAGTCAAGGCCAAGGTGAAAGAATTCAACAGAGGCAAGAAAATCTGCGATCTTCCGGCTGGTGTCGAGTCTTCTGGGAAAACTCCCTGTCAGATACGACTTCGCCTCTGAAATCTCTTCATTAGATACCTCTTCCTTTCTGATCCGTTCAATCTGTTGCAGAACCTCGCTGATTGCGGTATTTGCGGATTCATTCTTTGTCTGGAGCCCTACCTGGAAGGCACCTTCTTCATTATTGGCCGAAAAGTAACTGTGCACGTCATACGCCAGCCCCATCTTATCCCGCACAGAAGACATGAGTCTGGAGGAAAACCCGCCTCCTCCCAGAATATAATTCATTACCAGAACCGCATAATAGTCCGGATCATGTCTGCTGATGCCGAGATTTCCGAGAATAATATTTGCCTGGGTGAGGTCCTTGTCTATCTTTATGGTTTTCCTGATCATCTCCCTCTTCAGCCTTCCGGTCTTTCTTTCGGATACGTCGGCCTTCTTCCATCCGTCCAGATAGCGCTGAATCAACTCCTGCAACTCTGCGTTGGTGAGATCGCCCGCAACAGAAAGGATGGAGTTGTTCGGCCGGAAATACTCTTTATGGAACCGTGCCAGATCCTCCTGTGTGATGTCCCTGAGTGATTCTGGAGAACCTTCCGGAAGCCTGCCGTAAGGATGCTCCCCGAACACCTCTTGCCTAAAGGCACGGCCTGCAAGAAAAGAGGGTTCCTCTTCACGCTGTTTCAGGGAACCACTGATGAGCTCCTTTTTTCTGTCAATCTCAACCTGCGGGAACGTGGGGTTCAGCAGGATGTCAGAGAAAAGTTCAGCCCCTTTTTGGATATCCTTCTTCAGCACCGACAGTGAAATCGTGGTAAAATCATTCCCTGCCGAGGCATCCAGAGACGCGCCGATGAAATCAATCTCTTCGCTGATATCCCTTGATGTTCTGTTTTTTGTCCCTTCAGTAAGGAGTTCCGCGGTCAGATTCGCGAGTCCTGCTTTTGCATCGGGTTCATGGACCTGTCCGCCTTTCACAATGAGTGTGAGCATCACAATGGGAAGGCTGTGATTTTCAGAATGAAGGACTGTGAGCCCGTTGGGCAGCACAGTCCTGTTCACATTCAGTGCATCTGCATCAGACAACAAAATGCAGAAGAAGAAGATCAGCAGGACAGCATGCAGCAGCCATGAGCCGGGGCAGGAGAATGGCAAGGTGTCCTTCCTCACATGCCTGCGCTGCGCACCGGTTGCCGGGAAAGGAACTGATTTCTGCAGACTCTGTGGTGTGCGAAGGTTACTGTTCACTCTTCACGCTTCTCTTTCTTTACCGGTATCAGGATGCCGGTGGTCTTATTCTCTTCGTTAAAATATCTGCGCGCTGCCTTCACCACATCCTCAGGGGTCACTTTTCTGATGCCCTCGAGATAGGTATCAATAAGCCTCCAGTCCCCGAGCATCTCAAACATACCATATTTCATCGCCTGAAGATAGACCGAGTCCTGGCCCATCACAAATGAAGCTTCAATCTGGTTTTTTGCCTTCCGGATCTCCCTGTCTGACGGCATCTCGGTCTGGAGACTTTTTATCTCGGCGATCAGCGCGGATTCAACATCTGCGATATCTTTGCCGGGTGCAGCAGTGGCATACAAGAAAAAAAGATACGGATCATTGTTGAAGCCGCTGTAATCAGCAGATGCATTCAGGGCAATCTTCTTGTCGTAGACAAGCGACTGATAGAGCCGTGTGCTTTTCCCTCCGGCCAGGAGAAGGTTCAGCACATCGAGTGCATAACTGTCCTCATGCGGGAAACTCGGCACGTGATATGCCATAAGGATGTACGGCAGTTCCGCCTCTTTCTTCAGGACGATTCTTTTCTCTCCTTTTTGCTCAGGTTCACTGTTTGCGGTCCTTTGTATTTGAGGTCCTTCAGGGATATTGTCGAAATGCGCGGAGATCTCTTTCATTAAGGCCTCGCTGCTGATATCGCCCGCAGCAACAATTACCGCATTGTTCGGTGCATAGTATGCTTTGTAATAATTGCAAAGATCGTCCCGCCCGATAGACTTCAGATCAGACATCCAGCCGATTACAGGCCTCTGATACGGATGCACCTTGAATGCTGCCGCCGCAACATCCTCAAACAGGGATCTCTGGGGGTCATCTTCATACCTGAGCCTTCGTTCTTCCATCACTACATCGCGCTCAGAGAGTACTTCCTTTGGATCGAGTGTCAGGTTATGCATTCTGTCAGCCTCAAGATCAACTGAAAGCATTATCCTGTCCGAAGAGAAGAGTTCGAAATATACTGTGTAGTTCTTGGTTGTGTATGCATTGTTAGTCCCCCCGTTCTTCTGCACAATCCTGGACAAGACTGACGGCCCGTATTTCGCGGTGCCCTTGAACATCATATGCTCAAGCAGGTGACTGAGACCCGATTTGCCGGCAGGTTCATCCCGGGAACCTGCCCGGTACCATACCTGAAAAGTCGCTACCGGCGCCTTATGCTCTTCGATTATCAGAACTTTCAGCCCGTTGTCAAGCGCATATTCTTTCACTTCTGCTGCATCGGGAACGGCAGGGAACGATAACAGAAGAATCAGGACAATGACTTTAATATATTTCATAAATAACTATATCAAAAAATCAAAATATATTGGAAGAGAAGAGTTGACACAGGCCGGAACATGCAATTAATACTTGACAGTTTTCAGCATCTTCGTTATTTTTATGTAAAGTAAAACTTTGGAAAAGGAGTATTACTAATGCAACGAAAAAGCCATATATTCAATAAAGCCTTCCTTTGTCTGTTTTTTCTTCTGCTGACATCAGTGGCATATGCACAAATGCAGGAATACAGGGACTACACTGTCATAAAAGGAGACACCCTCTGGGATATCACACAAAAGGAGTTGCAGGATCCTTTCCTGTGGCCGAAGGTATGGAAGGAAAACCCGGATATCAAGAATCCCGACAGAATCTATCCGAAACAGCATATCAGAATTCCCCTTTACCTTATGCAGAAAGAAATAATTCCTGAAATCAAACCCGTTGCAAAACCGGAACCCGAAGCAAAGCCTGAGATACCGGTAATCGCAATTCAGCCTTCAAAAAAAGAATACCTTGTCAACAGGCATGTTCTGACATCAAGCGGTTACATTGCAGAATCAGTACGCAGTGTCGGTAAGATCGCTGATACCCCAACCGGACGCACCATTCTTGGCAAAGGTGATTACGCATATATCAAGGCAGACATGCCGGTAAAAAAAGGTGACAAATTCTATGTGCTTGTCCCCACAGAACTGGTAAAACATCCTGTGACAGGGAGGACACTGGGGTATCTGATCGATATCCGCGGGACGGTTGAGGTTATTGGGCAGGAAGAAAACGATGATCCGCAAGTACTCGTTACAGAAGCATATTTTGATATCTCATCGGGAGATCTCCTGGATACCTACTACGAGATGGAGCATCCCATTGCTCCCGACAATCCAAGGAAACCCGATATCAACGGCTATGTGGTTGCATCGAAACACCTGCATCTTATCAGCGTGCCGTTTGATGTCGCGTATATAGACAAGGGCAAAAACGACGGGTTGCAGATCGGTGATATGCTTGCGACCACAGTCCAGAGCAAGCACAAAATTTACAATGGCCTGATTCAGATAATCAACCTGAGGGACTCCACCTCGACCGTCATCATCAGAAAAAGCACTGATGCAATTGTCAGAGGCGACGGCGTAACAGGCGTTAAGCAGGAGTAGTCGTCAGTCTTTTCAGGGCCTTAAGTCTGCTCGGATGCTTGAGCTTCCTCAGCGCCTTGGCTTCTATCTGTCTCACCCTTTCCCTTGTGATGGAAAGATGTCTTCCCACTTCTTCGAGGGTGTGATCCCTGTCTGCACCTATCCCGAACCTCATCCGGATCACCATCTCTTCTTTGGCGGTTAAGGTTTTCAACACCTTCTGAATCTGCTCTGATGTCTCCGTCTTTTCTGCATCAGAGTAAGGTGACGGGCTGTTCTTGTCTCCGATGAAATCCTCAAGCTCGGTGTCTTCATCCCCGACAGGAGTCTGAAGCGCAATCGGATCCTGTATTGCCCGGAAAACCTCCTCAACCTTGCGCGTGGGGACCACAAGTTTTTGTGCGATCTCCTCGTTGGTAGGCTCCCTGCCGAGCTGTTGCGTCAGTTCCCTCGATGCCTTGGTAACCCTGTTGTAGAATTCCATCATATGTACGGGAACCCGGATGGTTTTTGTTTGGTCTATGAGGGCGCGTGTGATCGCCTGCCTGATCCACCAGGTTGCATAGGTGCTGAATTTGAATCCCTTTTCATATTTGAATTTATCTACGGCCTTCATCAGGCCGATATTGCCTTCCTGTATGAGATCCAAAAGAGGAAGTCCTCTTCCGACATAGTTTTTGGCGATGTTGACAACAAGTCTCAGATTGCGGGTGATTAACTCATTCTTTGCGGTCGAGATGAGAGTCCTTGCTTTCTGGATACGCGTCCACATGGATTTGATATCATCAATCTTGGTCCCCACTTCTGATTCGACCTTCTTATATACCTTCTCAATCTCTTTGGCCAGTGCTTCCGTTTTCTTTGTATCGATACCCTTCTTTTTCTTCTCCCTGACGGTTTGCTTCATCCCTTTCAGGGAACCGTACTTGGATATCCTTCTGTCGGAGACTTCAATCTCCTTCATGAGTTCTTCAATGACTTCGACACTCCTCACCAGTGCTTCGTCAGTTTTTTCCTCCTCGGGATTGAACTCTTCCTCATCCCCGTTCTGGCTCATTTCAAGTTTCTTATAAAGCGGTAACGCGATAATGAGTTCCCTGATGATGTTTTTTCCTTCTTCGAGTCTTTTTGCGAGTTCCGTTTCCTCGTCTTTTGTCAATATGGAGATGTCTCCCATGGAATAGAAATATGCCTGCACGAGGTCTTCTGTCTTTTCATATTCTTCAATTTCTTCTTCCATCTCCTCTTCATGGGGGGTTGTTTCCTCATGATCAACTACCTTAACCCCCATGTCCTGGAGGATATCCATAAGGTCTTCTATTTCATCAGGGGAAAAAAATTCGGAGGGAAGTGCGTCGTTGATTTCATCGTAGGTAAGCATGCCTCTTCGCTTGCCTATGTCAATTATCTCTTCGAATATGTCTCTCTCTCTCATCTTTATTCCTTACTCCTTCGAACACATAAAGGGGCCTTTTTTCAAGGCCCCCATCTTCCTTTAACAACAGGAGGGAAAATAAAAAGGGTCAAGTCGCACGGTCTATTAGTACTGGTCAGCTCAATACATTACTGCACTTACACCTCCAGCCTATCGACGTGGTAGTCTACCACAGACCTTCAGGT
>JBFMCL010000033.1 GCA_040754395.1 Nitrospirota bacterium
CACGCCCCTGCGCGAGGGGCGACCAAGACCTTGGAATTAATTGTGCCGCATCCAAAGTTTCAATCCACGCCCCTGCGCGAGGGGCGACGAGTACGGAACAACAGCAACCCATAACAATATATTGTTTCAATCCACGCCCCTGCGCGAGGGGCGACCTGTCAGATCCTGCCACTCGCCACGGACGTTTTTGTTTCAATCCACGCCCCTGCGCGAGGGGCGACGTGACAACAATGTTCCGTGCATCCTGAAATAGAAGTTTCAATCCACGCCCCTGCGCGAGGGGCGACTTCTACAACCAGGCGGCGCTGAGCAAGTTCAACGTTTCAATCCACGCCCCTGCGCGAGGGGCGACACACGTTGACCATCAAAGCGACCAGCGCAGGAACAGGTTTCAATCCACGCCCCTGCGCGAGGGGCGACTGGTTATTTTCACTGAAGAATGCGGTTTTTATGGTTTCAATCCACGCCCCTGCGCGAGGGGCGACTTTGGCAATTAGCAACATTGTTTGCGTTAGAATGTTTCAATCCACGCCCCTGCGCGAGGGGCGACAGGACTGGACAGGGGGGGGGGAGGGGTTTTCCGGTTTCAATCCACGCCCCTGCGCGAGGGGCGACGAGGATTGGCCTGCAGTTGAGCCGCGAGAGCGAGGTTTCAATCCACGCCCCTGCGCGAGGGGCGACATAGAATCAGTTTCTTCATCTTCCCCTCCTTGTTGTTTCAATCCACGCCCCTGCGCGAGGGGCGACAGTACTACTCAAAAATATTTATTTCATAACGACATGCAGCCTGCTTTCTGCGAACCTGCCTTTCAATGTGCATCGTACATCAAATTGTCAAAGAGCAAAACAAAAATTATTCTTCTTTTCTTATATGTTGTGATTGCTGCGAACTCAACCGCATACCCATGTGAGCTTCAGGTTCGCAACAGCATTTCAAACAATCAACGGCCCCTCCTGATCTAATGTTGCCTTGGCCCCTACATGTTCAACACGATGCTGCCAATTGGAACCAAGATAGTAGAATCTCAGGCTGTCTTTCTCAGGATCGATCTCGGAAATCAGCCGCTCCTTCAGCTTGGTCCATTGCGCGGGGTCTACAATACACTCGAAGACGGAATACTGAACCCTTTGTCCGTAATCCTGACATGCTTTTGCAACCCTGCGCAAACGACGCTGGCCTTTCAGTTCATCGGTTGCAACGTCATAGCTCACAAGCACAAACATGTTTCACCATCACTTCCAAATAAACGCCGGATAATTATCAATATCTCCCCTGAGATAGCGCGCCATCAGCAATGCCTGCACGTACGGAAGAAGGCCGATTGCTACTTTCTCCTTAAGAAAAGGGTGTTCTATTTCTTCCTGCTTGCGTTTCTGATACGCAACGAGTACGGTTTTTCTTGTCTCATCATCCATCCATACCGCCCCTGATTCTTTTTTCTTGAATCCCTTTGCCTGCACTTGCCCAAGATTAATCAAAGAAAGCGTGAGCCGGTCGGCAATGAAATGCCTGAATTCCTCCATAATGTCAAGGGCAAGGCCGTAACGTCCCGGACGGTCCCTGTGCAGGAAGCCGACTGCCGGATCGAGACCAACTGTCTCAAGTCCTGAACGCACATCGTGCATTAAAAGGGTATAAATAAACGACAACAGGCAGTTTACCTTATCAAGCGGCGGCCTGCGATTCCTTTCCCGGAATGTAAAATCATCTTTCTGCGAAGTAATCAAATGATCGAAAACTTCGAAGTATGTATTTGCCGATTCCCCCTCTATTCCCCGAATAATATCGAGCGGAAAATCCGCCTGTAATCGCCTGAGCGAACCTGAAAGCTGTTGCGAAGCAAGAGAAATAGCATCTGAATCTACCTTTTCTGAATGGTCTCTTAATGCACGCTGGAGCACAGTACGGCAGTTTGCGAGTTTGCCTGTCAAGAGTGCGCGAGCTATGAATGCAGATGCGTGCAGGTCGTCGGCACGCCGGTACTGTTCACGCCTGAGCAGAACATTCCCCGATACAGGCCCCTGAACTTTTGCAAGGAAACTTCCGTTTTCTGTAAGAAAGCTGATTGCCACCTGATTCTCGGCGCAGAAGCCCATAAGGTAAGGGCTGCACGAAACCTGACCGAAGCAGACAATCCCTCCAAGAGTGTGAATTGGCAAACGCATGGCAACTTCTCCGTCAATCTTCACAACAATGGTCTCGCTTTCCTTCGAAAGATATGCTCCCTGAGTGGTCACAAAGAGCGTGTTAAGAAGCTTTTTCATTCTGCCTCTATCGCTTTCATCAGGTAGTTACTTGCCTTTCTGCTCACCTTCGGCATGCAAAGTTCATATAGAGAACACTTCTTGCATTTTTTTGAATATTCAGCCTTCGGTGTCACGCCGGATTCAATGAGCACTCGCACCTTCTTTGAAGCCCCTTCCGTCTCCAGCCGTAACTTTTCATCAAATACTACATTTTCCCTGCGTCTGGTCCGGCCATAAAATAATGCACCGTTATTGATCTCAAGGTTGAGCATTTCCTCAAGACAGATTGCCTGAGCGCAAAGCTGAACTTTATCGCAATCATCCATCTTCGGTTTTCCCCTTTTATATTCAACAGGGAAGGGTACCCATTTCCCGTCATTCATCCTGTGGAATTCCACTACATCAGCCTTTCCGATGAGACCGAGTCTAAGCGATCTGATCGGTACACCATACTCGATACGGACATCCCCTCTCGATTCACGATTAGCCATGTCAACCTTGTCATGCATAAGCCTTCCTTCGGCAGTGAATAAATTCTCGTTCCACAACTGCTCGATGTGAATAAGAGCGCATTGGCGTTCACAGAATACAATATGCTGCAAGGCTGAAAGCTGAATCAGATCGTCTTCGCTATAGGGCTTATCGGTCATATATGACTTATTTCCTTATTTTGCGTGCCTCTGACCGCGCACGATAAAGCCTTTCCGTGAAGCCTCCCTCGTTCAAAAAATCTTTTTCCAGGGCTTTCAGTTGCCGGTCAAGAAGATAGTTTGTCTGATGGATCAGACAGATTATGGTGTTTGCGGCAACTTCGGGCGAGCTTTGTTCGACATAGGGCCTATAGGTCGCATAAGACCTATTTTTTTCGTAAGCAAGCAATCTTATTTTTCGCGCTTGTTCATGCTCTTTCCCCCAAAGGGGCAGACCTTTCTGCCGCAGAAAATCCTGGAAATCCAAAAGAAGCTCTTCAAAACTTGCTCTTGAAACGCCGATCAGCTTCAGTTCAGTCTTTTTGGAAGTTCCCGAAGCCATGCTGCCTTCGGCAATGTTCTGCTTGCCGCTTCTGGCTGCCTGAATCATCTGGTCGTGCGTACGGGAGCGCTTATCGATAAATCTGTCGCAAAATACTCCCGTGGCGTCATACACGATCTCCGACATTTTGTAAGACTGGAGGTCACGGTAGCCGCCGTGAGGGGGGATGAGGGGAGGGAGGTTGTTAGGGTTAGGCACCTTGTTTTTCCTCTTCCTTCACCTCATGAACAATTCTTGTCAACTTGATACCGATATCATTCAGCCCAATTTCATAGATTTCAATCGGCAAATAGTCTTCAAACGAACGGGCTTCCTCACAACTTTTTACCTTTATTCGCCTAAAGAGTTTGTGCGATGGAGCATTACCCCTTTTATTATCATGACTAAACACATACAAACCCCTCGTTGCCATTCGCCCCCTTGCCGCTGCAGTATCGGTATTGAACATCCATTCTAATGCTTCCCAAAGATTCTCAAGGTCACCCTCTGTGACTATGTATTCATCCGGATCATCTTTTTTCTGTTTCGGTTTTAATGCAAAGTACGGATTATAGAAACCATGTGCAACATATAGGGCATAGGGTACGATTGGCTTACGAGCCATTTCGGTTTCTTTCCTTTTTTTGTCGGCTTCTTTTGTTATGGCAATACGCGTTATAGAATTATCGAGCCTAAAAATAGGATCTACAGACTTTGCAAATGTCAACTGAACCGGACCACGCACCTGCCCTGCATTAAGGCCCGTAGATAACACAGCGCCAAACATCCGGATGTCATAACGCTCTTTTATAAGCCGCTGTTTTGTATTATCTCTATCGTCTTTATTGAGTTTCTTCTTTTTAACTGAGTCCGCCAGTTGTTTTGCATATGGTTTGAGTCTGTTTTTTAAAGCATCATCTTCAACCTCATCAAAGTATGCTGCTATATCTTTTTGTTTAAATGAATCTCCATAATAGGAAAGAATTGTATTGGTATCATTCAACTCAAACGGTTCATGCTCAGAAAACCATTGAATAACGTCGTTATCTTTATCTTCGTCTAATGTGATTTCGATTTCAGGAAATTCTGCACCTTCGTTGCGAGCAGCTTTTGAAATTATTGTATTTAAAGCAGTTTCACTTTGAATGAACATCTCAAGCCCTTTTTCCATTTGCAGATAATCCCTGACTTTTCTTTTCAAACAAACATCCGTTACTATGCCATGACCTGTTTCAGGATCGACTCGGGGCAAATTACCGGCGTCGGGATCGCCGTTGGGATTGCCTCTCTCAACTTCAAATACCAGAACAAAATCATGTCTTCTTGCTGGATCAGTATGGATATTATTGTTGCTCATTGCTTTCCTCCTTTTTATCATTCTGTTTATTGACTTTCCTTTTTTCGTTAAACTTTGCACGCTGATGATAAAAGCCGAGAGAAAACTCAGCCTGTTCCTTCAGCGATAGTGTTTTAGGGTATCCGCCTGCTTGATCAATTGCAGTCTCAACAGATTCTATCTGCGCCTCCAAGTCCTTATATCCAAGCTGCTGTTTTCGTATCTTTGGAAAGTGGTCGGTTGTCGCTCTCCTAACGAGAGTGCCAAATACTGAGGCTGGAGCAGATGAAGCCGAGCCATAGAACCTTTCGACAAGAGTGGTATTGATCTTCCATCGCGCTGCCCGCAATTGTGCTTCTTCAAGTATTGATAGAAGCCGTCCGCAAAGATGACCTATAGCCTTTCGGTTTGTATCAAGCGTTTCCATTTCTTTCATGCCCTCCTTCTTATGAGTTAAAAGCATCTTTAAGGTTGCCATCAAAATATGCCGTGTAGTCTTTTTCTTCTCATCAAATATTTTGGGATTCCTCATACACATTACTGCCGACTCAAGAAGAACTGATGGCGGCGATTCGCCTAAGTACGCGGTTCTCAATAATTGACAACTTACATTGGGATTGCCTATCTCAACAACCTTATGTGGCTCTTTAGATATATTCGAAGCCTCCACTGCTTTAAGAATCTCGGGAATCCCAAAGCATCGTTTCTCTTTCCCGTCAGGATCAATAATACGTTGTGCATCAAGAAATGCTTTGAGGTTCTGCTGTAATTTGTCGAGAGAGATATCGAGCCAGTCTCTGACGGCAATGCGTCCTTTGTTGGGTGATAAAATAAGGAGATAAAACGCGTTATCTGCAATATTGACAGATGCATCCCTGCCTGTCCACGGGACAGTTAACATATTTTCTAACTGCTTGGTGTCAGGTGGCGGCGTATTTTTCTCAGACCTGTCCATAACTGAGCTTACATTTCTTAACAGTTCAGATGGATCAAGTATCGTTTCTCCTGCTTTTATGAACTGTTTGTCTTTTAACCAGAATAGAGCAAACTGATTCTGCGCCGAATCTGTAATAAGCTTGCCTTTGTGTCGATCCTGCGCAATGATTTTATAATGAAGTATGTTACCTGTAAGGTAGTTTAAAGTTCTGGCGATTGTATCACCACAGATAACGCATTGACCAAGGTGTGCCTTTCCTTCAAATACCTGAATTCCTTCAATATAAGAAACGAAAGAATCTTTGTTATACGAGTGAAGGGGTGCAGGTTTAAAGAGCTTAACCCATACAGGTATCTTTTTTGCCATTTGCTGATATTCTCCGCAAATAGAGCATACTCCCATTTTTGCTTTTCCTGTTTCAGTATCCTGCCGTGTTCGTTCCCTAAGTTCTTTCTGCCAAAACTGTTGCATATCTGGAAGTTCATATAAGCTTGTATCTTCAAAAGGACCGTCATTGAAGACAATTGCAACCCAATCTTTGTTTAAAATGTTTTTTGATTTGACCTGCTGGCTGACCAATCTTCGCCATTGTTTTGACTGGGCGATCCACACTGCCGATTTCAACTCCTTGCCCTTTATCAAAGGACTTCTATAAGCTTTCCGCAAGAGTCGGACAAATTCCTTGTGCTTTTCTTTAACCTTGTCATCATTGCCGCCTCCCCTTTGTTTTGCAACATGTAACACGTATCCGGCTTCATCAACACATGGATGAGCCTCAACTCGACTTGTTCTTCCGCAAAACGGCCGTGGTTTATCAAGTGGAATTTCTTCAACATAAACAAAATTAGGGTGACAATGTCGTAAATGTATTTTCCATTTTATAGGTTGACCATAATAGTAAAACCCTGGTGGTGGGAGCTTGCCTTCAGTTTCAAGGCGCTTCCCCAGTTCAATAATCTCCTTAAACATGGACGCCCTCCTTTTCATAGAGTTCGAGATATTTTTTAGGAGGAATCTTGAGAATATTATTTTCAACTATAGCGTCGAAATAAACCGCGCTCTGATAACCTCGTGCAACACGTTTGTCGTTTGAGTGCGTATGTCCGTGGAGATGGAAATCTATTTCCTTGCGCTCATTATCTTCTATATAGGCGCTGTCAAAAAGCATTTGTCCGATAGGATATTCCTTTATTATGCATTCGGGCTCTTCATCGCCGGTTGCAGACTCGAACCATGCTGCAAATTCACGAGTTCCAAGATAAGGAGTATGATGATACTGTCCGGTTTTCAGCTTTCGTGCGAACTGGTCAATGTAGCCCATAATATTGTTAATTCCCTCTTTAAGCACAAGGTCTGCTTTGATGACATACTCGACATCCTTTAAGATCAGGCTTGTCCTCTGTGCCCTGTTTTTCGGATCATCAATGATAATGGGATTTTTCCCCTGGCGTTCGTTAAGCTCATTCCTCATGATGCTGATTTGTTTGATAGGCTTAAGCACTTTGATCTCTCTTATTTCCCATCTGAACTGAGGCTTCCAGTAAATTGCTTCCAAAAGCCCTCTGGCTGCCGCAGGAGTCATGACTGGATAGGTGCATCGCTCAACTTTTAACCCCGGATTTGTAAAGCAGGCATAATCGCCGCCTACTTTGATATGAAATGTCGCTTTATTCATATTTCACCCCCTATTGAATAAGGTCACTTGGATCATAGATCGCCGGAACCAATCCTTTTAACCTGTCATACATGCCTTTCGAAAGATAGAGCCCATCAGAGATGGGTTCAAGCCAGCCTTCGGCCTTAAGCTTCTGAACCTCATAGTCAAACATATTTACCAATAAAGGCTGCAATCGCTGCCATGTTCTTCTGCAAGGCTGGCGTTTCCACACTTTAAGTCTTTTGGCAGACGAATCGCAATTAATCAAAACAGGAACTGTGTTTTGCTCTATCAGCAGATACGCGGCATCAACCGTTGGGTAATCAAGAACTTCCCTGTGGGATTGTATCTTTTTTCTGTCAGTATCAACATCAGCAAACAGTTTCTCAAAATACATCTGATATAGTTCAGGATTATGCAACTCTGAAATATCATGTTGAGCCAATAACAATTTTGCCTTCTCAAACCCTGTCTTATACGGGCCTTTCGGAGAGCGGCCTTCCAAGGGCTCAAAGATTACAACTCGTCCGGGCTGATCTTGAGGAAGTTTGCCTTCTCTGTTACACCGTCCGGCAGCCTGAACAATTCTGTCAAGCGGTCCAATCGCACGATAAACCACCGGGAAATCTATGTCTACTCCTGCCTCAATAACCTGAGTGCTGATAAGTCTTACAGGCAATGCATATTGAAGTCTTCTTTTTACCTCTCTGAGTATTCGCCTTCTATGTATCCCGCAAAGAAGGGTTGATAAGTGGAAAATATTCTCGGTGTCGTCAAGAGCTTCAATAAGCGACAAAGCATCTTTACGGGTGTTCAAAACAACCATGACCTGCTTTTCCTTAGAGATTTCAGTTGCCAATGACTGCCATGAGAGCGGGTCTTTTTCCCTGGAATATTTGGTGCGCTCAAGTTTCTTGAAATGGTCTTTATAAATTTCTTTCGGCACTATCTCATGGACTTCCACTCCTTGAAACGGTTTCAAAAAATGGCTGTCTTCAAATGCGGGTTGAGTTGCAGTGCAAAGAACAACAGAAACAGAATAGTGCTCAACAAGCTCCTTTAAAACGTCAAGTGTCGGCGTCAGCAATTCAGGGGGCAGAGCCTGCACTTCGTCTATTACTATGACACTCCGGCAAAGATTGTGAAGTTTGCGTACCTTCCCCGGCTTATTCGAAAAGAGGCTTTCAAAGAACTGCACCGTTGTAGTCACGATGAGCGGCGCATCCCAGTTCTCAATGGCAAGTCTTGATAAAATATGCGTTACGTCCTGACTTTCATCGGCAGAAATGCTGACTTGGCTATGATGTTCAAGCACCGCATCGGCTCCGAGAATCTTCCTGTATTCCTTTGCCGTCTGATCAATGATGCTTGTATAAGGGATTGCAATAACGACTCTGTCCATCTCATGATGGACGGCATGTTTCAGCGCGAATGCCAGACTGCTTCTGGTCTTACCACCGCCTGTTGGCACTGTTAACCGATAGACTCCGCGCTTTCCTATGGCCGCGTTGTCACACAACTCATAAACTTCTCTGCGAACCTTGTTAATATCAGTTTCTGAATCCACAGCATTTATAAACTGCTTCTGATTGACATTAAATGTCTTCCAGAGTGTTTCTAATTGCTGCTGATTTTGTCTTAACATGTACTGCTGCTTTTTGAAGTGTTTTTCCGTATTCAGATAATCAGCGTCAACAAGCGCGGAGAACACCATTCTAATAAATAATTCTCGCTGTGTACGGTTCAATTCCGGCAGATGTATTTTGGGAGGAGAAGGAAGTTGTTTAACGTACTCAATAACCTTATCGAAGATCGTCTGGCTATTTTGAAGGCGATTTTCAAGTCGCTGAGAAAGTGATCCCGGCTGATCCATGCCACCATGATGACCTGCAATCGCAATTGCTATTTCCTTCCAGCGATCATCTTCCTTATTTTGAGTAAACAGCCTGTATGTTAAGATAGCACCCCAAATCGCATGGGGGAACTTGCTGTGATGTTCTTTCTTAGCACATGCCTGAAGATACGCTTGAAATTCCGGCAAACACTTTCCCAGATCATGCCATAGCCCTATCCAATACGCTAAATCCCCGGCGTCAAATTTACTCGCAAATTCTTTTGCAAGCTCTGCGACTTCTTTTAAATGAGCATCAAGATGATGCCAGTCTCCATTTTCATTTGGACTATGCGCATATAATTCATTCATGCTGAATACTTCAACAGATCATGCCACAATCCAGCATATGCCGGACCGGTAACACTCCCGATTCCGAACCTGTCCCGAACGGCTGAATTTGCTTCGGGACTCTCTCCCTCGCAATGACAAGCATGCTTTTCTTCTCCGGATATCCGCAGCAGACCACGGGGTAGAACTTTTTCAGACGGCAGGCCAACAGATGACAGATCGGAAGATTACAAAAGACAGGAAACAGACGACGGGCAGGAATGCACGCAGGTATCCGGGTGGAACTGAAAGAAAAGACGGCATGACGCATGTGCGCTCCTTCTCGTTTTTTCCTCCCCCGGAAAATCTGTATATTTATATACTAAAAACGGTTTTTTTGCAACCAGGAAGGCTGTTTTGAAGAAAAAATGTCAGGCGGGAAGGGGAGGTTGATGCGCTGCTGTCTTTCCGGTTACAGCTCGAGCACGACTTTTATCGAATCCTCGTCTGAAGAGGCTTTTCTGAACCCCATTTTTTCCGACCTGTAGAGCATCCGCGAGTTGACCTGGAGGATCTCCATCCACATCTTTTTTATCCCGATTTCTTTTGCAATTTTCAGGCAGTGGTTCAGAAGCGCCTTGCCGATGCCCTGACCCTGCCACTGGTCTCCGACCACTACCGCCATCTCCGCATTTTCCTGATCTGGCAGTTTGCTGATCCGGGCTTCGCCGATGAGCCGCTCACGGTCTCCGTTCAGGATCACCGCGACAAAGGACAGTTCCCTGTCATAGTCGATATTGCAGTACCTGACCAGCTGCTCGTGCGAGATGTCGGATATCTTCCGGAAGAACCGCATCATGAGCGTTTCTTCCGATGAGTTTTTCAGCAGTTCTTCCATCAGGGGCTCGTCTTCGGGCCGTATGGGCCTGATGATAACCCCGGGGCCGTCTTTCAGCTTGAAGATATCGATATACTGGTCAGGGTAGGGACAGATGGAGAGATGAGGCGGGCAGAAGTCTCCTTTTATCGGGACAAACCCCTCGAGCACGTCGGCTTCGAGCAGGACGCTGCCGTCAAGGATAAACCCCTCGTCCTCGGTAATATAGAACGGATTGATATCGATTTCCTTGATATGGGGAAAATGGATGATCAGATGGGAAAACCTGACGAGGATTTCTTCGAGATATTTGAGCGTATTCTCGAACGAACGGTATTTTGCGAGGTGCTTGTAAATCTGTGTCTCGCTCATCATGCGACGCGCCAGTGACTGGTTCAATGGGGGAAGCCCTATGGAATAATCCTCGACTACGTCAAGGAGTTTCCCGCCGGTGCCAAAGACGATCACCGACCCGAAGGTGGGGTCCTTTCTGGCGCCGATCACGAGTTCGAAGCCCTGCCTGATGATCATCGGCTGAATGATCACCTGGGCGGTCGGATCTTTCAGAAATACCGCGAGCTCAGTGAGCGAGCTGAATGCTTCACGTACGGCGTTCTGGTCTTTGAGGTTCAGGAAGACGCCCCCTGATTCGGACTTGCGGAGGATCTTCTGTGAATCGAGTTTCAGGACAACCGGATATCCGATGAAGTCGGCAATCTCGACCGCTTCATCATCGGTCTTGATGACTTTCGTGGGGACGACCGGTATCCCGTAGTGAAGGAGCAGGTCTTTCACCTCATTGAAGTTCAGGAAGAGTCTTTTGTCTTCCGAGACCTTTCTGATGATCTCCTCTGCCCTGTATTCGTCAGGTTCGAAATCCTTGAGAATGACTTCAGGGGTCTCAAGGAGGAGCCTCAGGTTGTTGTCATACCGGTACATGTATATGAAGCTTCGCACCGCCTGCTCGGTCGAGATAAATGTGGGAATGCCGTTGTCGTTCAGATATTCCCGTGCATCGATTACCTGCTCTTCCCCCATCCATACGGTAAACACCGGCTTGTAGGAATATGTCTTTGCTGCAGAGACGACGGTCTCGGCTATTTCCCGCGGTTTTGATGCGTAGGAAGGGGTATGGATGACGAGCACCCCGTCAACGGCCCTGTCTTTCATGCAGCCTTTTATCGCTGCCTCGTAATCCTGCGGATTGGCCTCGATCAGGAGATCGACCGGGTTCTGGAAGATTTTCATTGAGCCGAGGTGCGTTTGGAGGGTTTCGATTGTTTCCCTGCTCAGCGTTGCAAGTTCTCCCTCGAGCTTCAGGAGGGTGTCAATGGCGATGATTGCGGACCCTCCTGAGTTTGTGATGATCGCCAGCCGGTTCCCTTTGGGACGGCGCTGCTTCGAAAGCGACTCTGCAAGGTAGAAGAGATCAAGCGTCTCGTTTACCCTAATGGCGCCTGCCCTTTCTATGGCCGCGTCATAGACCTTGTCTTCTCCTGCCATATATCCGGAGTGTGAGAGCGCCACCTGTGCGGAGACATCAAACTTTCCTGATTTAATGATCATGATCGGTTTGCTGGAGGAAAAGCTTCTTACGGAGGTCATGAATTTCCGGCCGTTTTTTATCGATTCGATATACAGCACGATTGCCCTTGTTTCGGGATCGACGCCAAGGAAATCTATGAGGTCTGAAAACTTGACGTCGATTTTTGTGCCGACGGAGATGAAATAGCTGAACCCGATATTTTTGCTTGCAGCCCAGTCGAGGAGAGCAACAGACAATGTCGTGCTCTGCACGATCAGCGCGATATTTCCCTTCTGGGGCAGCCGTGGGAAAAGACTTGCATTCAGGTTGGCGCCCGGCCTGATGAATCCGAGGGAATCAGGGCCGAGGACCCTGAATCCATATTTCTCAGACAACTGCCTGATAACCGTTTCCAGTTTCTGGGAGTCATCAACCCGCTTCTTGAAATCAAAACAGAGCACTATCACGCCCTTTACGCCCTTAATCCCGCACTCTTCGAGTATTTCCGGGATCTCCCGGGGAGACACTGCCAGAATCGCAAGATCTATTTCGCGCTGGATGTCAGTAATCTTCCTGTATGCCTCTACTCCCTGTACCGCCTCTACCCGGGGGTTTACCGGGTACACGGAACCCCTGAACCCTTTCCCAAGGAGGTTTCTGAATATGTTGTATCCTATCGAAGATTTGTCTTCACAGGCGCCGATGACCGCAATCCTCCGGGGATTGAAGAAATATTCGAGGTTCTTTACCGACACTGTTTGTCTCCTTTATTCAGCAATTTTCGTGTTTTCTTACACCGTGAAGCAGGGGCGGACCGGCGCTGGCATTTCCTTACGTGCGGGAATCCGGATAAAAGAGAAAAAAGGATTTTTGCCCCGGCGATTTGCTGAGGTGACCGCAACACGTAGGGAATGGCAGAACAACAGAATCATACACAGTATTATTGTACCCGGAAAGAAACAAAAAGGGTAGGATTTTGCCTACCCTTTCTGGACGGACAAACAATGAGGAGTTCCTGTTACATTTTTCCCCTCAGAATCTCGTTCACGACAGAAGGATCTGCAAGTGTCGAGGTGTCCCCGAGATCTTCCGTGTCGCCCCGTGCAATCTTCCTGAGTATCCTTCTCATGATCTTCCCGCTCCTGGTTTTCGGCAGGCCGGGGGCAAACTGTATTTTGTCCGGGCTTGCGATAGGTCCGATGACGTGCCTTACATGTCCCACGAGTATTTTGGTGAGCTCCGGGGTTGGTTCGAATCCTTCCTTAAGGGTTACATAGACATAGATGCCTTCTCCCTTGATCTCGTGCGGGTACCCGACTGTTGCGGCTTCGGCCACCGCCTCATGGCTTACGAGCGCGGATTCTATTTCTGCGGTGCCGATCCTGTGTCCCGAAACATTGATGACATCGTCAATCCTTCCCATGAGCCAGTAGTCATTGTCTTCGTCAAACCTTGCGCCGTCACCGGTGAAATATTTCCCCGGGAATCTCGAAAAATAGACCTCCTTGATACGCTTGTTTTCAGGATCGCCGTATGTGCCGCGCAGGATTCCGGGCCAGGGCCTGTCAATGCAGAGGTACCCGCCCTCATTTGCGCGGGCAGGAGATCCGTCTTCTTTCACAATAACCGGGACGACACCGGGGAATGGCCTGCAGGCTGAACCGGGTTTTGTCGTCATTGCTCCCGGCAACGGAGTGATCAGTATCCCGCCGGTCTCTGTTTGCCACCAGGTGTCGACTATCGGAAGTTTGGTCTTGCCGACATGCGTGTGATACCACATCCATGCCTCAGGGTTGATCGGTTCGCCGACAGAGCCGAGTACTCTCAGGGAAGAGAGGTCATACTTGTTGACCCAGTCCGGGCCTTCCCTCATGAGAGCCCTGATTACCGTCGGTGCCGTATAGATGATATTCACCCTGAATTTATCGACGATCTTCCAGAACCTTCCCGGATCCGGATATGTCGGAATGCCTTCAAACATAAGGCTGGTTGCACCGTTGCTCAGCGGGCCATAGACAATATAGCTGTGGCCTGTAACCCATCCGATATCTGCGGTGCAGAAGTGGATGTCCTCGTCATGATAATCGAAAATCCATCTGAAGGTGAGGCTTGTGTACAGGAGATACCCTGCGGTGGTGTGGAGAACGCCTTTTGGCTTGCCTGTTGACCCTGATGTATAGAGGATAAAAAGCGGGTCCTCAGCATCCATCTGTTCGGGTTCGCAATAATCCTTCACTTCGGGATCGAGCATCTCATCATGCCACCAGAAGTCCCTCTGGGGCTCCATGTCGACGCTGCCGACCCTCTTCACGACAATGACCTTTTCCACGGTGGGGCATTCCTGAAGCGCCTCGTCCGCATTCGTTTTGAGCGGTACGTAGCGGCCTCCCCTCGCGCCCTTATCAGCGGTGATGAGGAGTTTTGACTTGCAGTCCTGAATCCTGTCTCTCAGGGCCTGGGCGCTGAACCCGCCGAACACGATGCTGTGGATCGCGCCGATCCTCGCGCATGCCAGCATCGAGATCGCGAGCTCAGGTATCATGGGAAGATAGATGGTGACCCTGTCACCTTTTCCGATGCCGTGCTTTTTCAGGACATTTGCGAACCTGTTGACTTCGTAGAAGAGCTGCTGGTAGGTATAGGTTTTATAGTTGCCGTCATCCGATTCCCATATAATCGCTGCCTTGTTTCTCTTCGGGGTATTGATAAATCTGTCCAGGCAGTTATATGATACATTCAGCTTGCCGCCGATGAACCATTTGATATAAGGTTTGTTGAAATCCCATTCTGATACCTTATCCCATTTCTTGTACCAGGAAAGCTCCTTTTCTGCCATTTCTGCCCAGAATCCTTCAGGATCTTCAACAGACTTCTTGTAGAGCTTTTCATATTCAGCAATGCTTTTGACATGTGCCCTGTTGCTGAAATCCTTTGACGGGGGGAACGTTCTTTTTTCTGCCATCAATACATCGATGCTTTCCTTAGACATCCTTTCTTCCTCCTCCTTTGCAGTGAAATGTCTGTATTATAATATACATCCCGTTTTTCTTCATTTGTGTCAGCCCCGGCGTAACATTTCAATAGCTGCTTTTGTCCGCAGCACGTCTCATGACGAAATCAGCAGAACCTGGTAAGGAAAGCAAATCCTTCCCGCTGCAGTATTGCTGCCACCAGCGGCAACCAACGTATTTCCCGATTGCTAAGGGGCGCCCCATGTTAATAGGGCACCCCTGCAAACTGCTATTCTATGGTTCTCGGATAACGGAGACTTGCAACCATATCCTGCACCTCTTTCGGAGGTTCTTTTGTGAATTTTGATACGACATAGGTTACTGCAAAGTTGATCATCATCCCGATAGTCCCGATGCCCTCGGGGGAAATACCCCAGAGCCAGTTCTCAGGCTTGTTCATTTCTGGGCTGACGAATTTGAAATAGATGATATACAAAGCGGTGAAGATTATACCGCTCAGCATTCCGAGTATGGCGCCTTCCTTTGTGGTTCTCTTCCAGAAGACTCCCATAATGATGACAGGGAAGAACGATGACGCGGCAAGTCCGAAGGCGAACGCAACGACCTGCGCCACAAACCCCGGCGGGTGAATGCCGAAATACCCTGCAACCAGCACCGCGCCTCCGGCAGCAATTCTCGCAGCGATTAATTCCCCCTGCTCAGAAATGCCCGGAGCGATAACGTTCTTCACAAGGTCATGGGAAAACGCGGACGCGATGACCAGGAGAAGTCCGGCAGCAGTGGAAAGTGCGGCAGCAAGACCACCTGCAGCGACAAGCGCAACGACCCATGCAGGGAGTTTGGCAATTTCGGGGTTTGCCAGAACCATGATATCCCTGTCGATATAGAGTTCATTGGCATTTTTCTCATCGATAGGGGTTGAGACAACCCTTTCACCGTGAGGTCCGACCACGCCGGGCTCAAAGGCGATTTTTCCCTTGAAAGGTTCTCCCTTTGCATACTGGATCATTCCGTCACCGTTTTTGTCTTTCCACGCGATCAGGCCGGTTTTTTCCCAGTTCTTGAACCAGCTCGGAGCCTCCGTGTAGGTTTTGTTATGCAGCGTATGGATCAGGTTCAGTTTCACAAATGATGCGACAGCAGGGGCGGTGGTATATAAAATGGCGATAAAGAGCAGCGCCCATCCTGCAGATGCGCGGGCGCCCCGAATGGTGGGGGTGGTGAAAAACCGTATGATGATATGCGGCAGCCCCGCCGTGCCTACCATAAGGGCGAAGGTGATCATGAAGACATCAATCATGCTCTTGGCGCCCCTGCTCGTATAGGCAGCGAACCCCAGGTCCTTTTGCACTTCGTTCAGCTTGTCGAGCAGGTACCCTCCGCTTGTACCCAATAACTGCATGCCGTTTTCACTGAGCTGGCTGCCGTACCCGAACTGGGGAATGGGGTTTCCGGTCAGCATGAACGAAATAAAGATGGCAGGGATCAGGTATGCGGTGATCAGGACGCAGTATTGTGCGACCTGTGTATAGGTGATACCCTTCATTCCGCCGAGCACGGCGTAAATAAAGACAATACCCATGCCGATCATAACGCCGGTATTAATAGGGACTTCGAGGAAGCGCGAGAAGACGACCCCGACTCCCCTCATCTGGCCGGCGACGTAGGTAAAAGAGACAAAAATCGCACAAAGCACCGCAACGACACGCGCTGCCTGTGAATAATATCGTTCACCGACGAACATGGGTACGGTGTATTTCCCGTACTTCCTGAGATACGGAGCAAGAAGCATGGCAAGCAGGACGTACCCTCCGGTCCAGCCCATGAGGTACATGGCTCCGTCCCTCCCGAGGAAGGCTATCAGTCCTGCCATGGAAATAAATGAAGCGGCTGACATCCAGTCTGCACCGGTTGCCATGCCGTTCAGGACAGGATGGACCTGCTTGGCTGCAACGTAGAACTCCCCGGTAGATCTTGCCTTCGACCAGATCGCAATTCCAATGTATAAGGCAAATGTTAGCCCAACGATAATCCACGTCCAAGTAATAATACTCATAAGATTCTCCTTTCGGGTTTTCTTGAAAAGCGGTGACCGCCTTCATTCAGTTGACCGCAGGTCATACTCTACTGCTCATGCACGTCATATTTGGCGTCAAGCGCGTTCATCAGCTTGACATAGATCAGAATGAGCAGAACGAAGGTCACCTCTGACCCCTGGTTTGCAAACCAGAAACCAAGGGGAAAACCGAAAAGCCGGATGCTGTCCAGTGCATCGGCAAGAAGAATTCCGCACAGATAGGAAACGGCAAACCAGACTGAAAGGAGAATGATGATGTACGTGAGATTCTGTTTCCAGTATGCCTCAAGTTTGTCTTTTTCTGCCATTTTAACCCTCCCTTATGAAATCTCATATCCTCAAAGAGGATGCAGTAATGCTGTTCTCATCCGTCTTTGCTCTCTCTGCCGGTTTCCGCAGGTGAGCAGAACAGACGCTTTGCAGTTCAGCATACAGTTATTGATGTGATATTGGTCCTTTTCTCACCCCCTCTTTTTTGCGTTATTTTGGATGTCCTGTCCTTACAAGATCTGCGACAGTACGGAGACCAAACTTCTGCGCCTGATTCAGGAACCTCTGAAAAAGCTGTGCAGTGACAAATGCATCATCAAGCGCATTATGCACATTGCTCACAGAAATTGAGTATCGCCTGGCGAGGCTCAGTAGGTCCACATCCTCCGACAGGCCGGCATGGAATGCACACACCTGTTCTTCCTGGGTTCTTATCCATTTATATATTTTCTGGGTATCGACGGCCGGGTTCTGCAGGGGAAATCCAAGTATTCTGGTCATTTCCTTGTTCAGAAAGGCAAGGTCAATGTGTACGAAATGGCCTATGATTATCCCGTTTCCGCAGAAGTCGAGAAATTCGGGAAGAAGGACATCTATGTTCGGGCATTCGGAGGCTTCAGACGGGGTGATTTCGTGGATCAGGACACTCGTGCCGGTCAGCTGTGCCTTCGGGTCGACGACCCGGTAATAAATCTCGTGAAGATCGATTCGGCTGCCGTGCATCTTCAGCGCACCGATCGAGACGATCGAGTCCTTTTTGACGTTCAGTCCAGTAAGCTCTGTATCGAAAACAACATACGTGGCATCGCTGATCGGGACGTTCTGATCTATCTCTCCGGCGACCTTAAGGTACTTCAGGACGCCCGGATGAAGATCTTTTTTCCTTGAGATCTTTTGCAAGAGTCTGTCCCTGTATGCTCCCAGCAGGTTGCCCATCACATTATCGCTCCTGTTCCCGGATTATACTTTTTGTTGATCAGGTCCTGTATTTTTGAGATAAGCTGGCATGATTCCTTGAAGACTTTTTTCTCAAAGTTGCTGAGTTCGCTGGGGTTGATAAAATTGTCGGGCTCAAGACCCCCCTCTATCTGTGCGTGCTGCTCCCTGACCCTGAGCAGAGAGATAAACTCAAAGGCGTGTTCCAGGTCCTCTCCGAATTCCGCCACAATGGAATGTGTTGTCCTGAGGGCATGAAGCCTATCAAGGGTTGATGTTTCCTCGATGCGCTGCTCAAGGCTGAACAGCCTGACAATGTTTACTAAGGGCGCAAGGCAGGTGAATTTCAGGTTCAGCTTGTTTTTGTGTTCGCCGCTCTTTTCGACGATAAATGTCCTGAAGAACCCGATGGGGGGACGCAGCTTTATCGTCAGCTGCGCCATCAGTTTCAGGAACATGTCCTGGTTTTTCAGGGTTTCCCGGAGATGTGCCCTTAACTTTTCAGAAAGGGTGAAATCGCCATACACCGGTCTGAAATCGAAGAGTATGCAGGAGGCCAGAATCGCCTCTGACGTGGGAGTGAATATCCACTGCGAGAAATATTCTTTCCATGTCTTCAGCGGCTGCCGCCATTTCGGATTGCTTGCCATATAATCTCCGTGGCAGAGAGGGAACCCGCATTTGACCAGGGCGTCCTTCACGGTCAGTGAGAATTCGGCAAAATAGTTCTCTGCAGCCCTGGCTTCCCCGGCATTTTTGGGGTCCGCATAAATGATGGCATTGTCCTGGTCGGTTTTATAGGTCTGTTCTTTTCGTCCTTCACTGCCGAATACAATCCAGCAGTAGGGCAGGGGTGACGGTCCGAATTGCTTTTCAGTGATTTCCAGGACTTTTTTCAGGAGCCGGTCATTTATTTCTGTAATGATTTCCGTGATGTTGCTTGCCCTTACCCCTTCTTTCAGGAGAAGGGAGATTATTTTATCAATGTTTCTCGATTCCGGGATAAGTCCTTCCAGGGTCTGCTGGCTTTCGATGTCCCGAACAACAGACAGCGGGGATGTGCCCTGGAGGATCATAAGATCGTGATTGGTCAGAATCCCTCTGAGAACGTCGTTCCTCATGACAACGATATGGTGAATATTGTTCTGTATCATTTTCAGCACCGCTTCAAAACAGTAATCGCGCGAATCAATGCGTATCAGGGGACTGGTCATGATGTTTTTGACAGGCTTCGATACATCCATCCCGCCGGCCACTACTTTTTCCCGCAGATCCCTGTCGGTGATAATTCCCACGGGCTGTTTCTCCTGATTGACAATAATCAGTGAGCTTATCCTGTTCCTTGCCATGATTTTCGCGGACTCCTGTATAGTAGAACCTTCTTCTGCGGTAATGACTTCCTTCATGGCGATATCTTCGACACGGGTTTTGAAGAGCACGCTGTCGGGATTTCGGTAGAGGGGTTTGTTCTGCATCTCTCCCAGCGGTTTGTCGATATACTTCTCAAGGTGGGATTTGAAGAAATACTCGGTAAAGATTGAGCTGGATTCGAGCAGTTTGGATACTGTTTCCCTGCTGAGGAGATAGCAGACGGTGTCCTCAATTGCGATAATATTGGATTTTGCCTTATCTTTCCCGATCAGCAAGAGGAACCCGAACGTGTCTCCCTCGCCCCGGTAGTCTATTACAATCTCCTGGCCGTCTTCTGATGTTCTGAAGACTTTTACCCCGCCCTGCCGGATGATACTGAGGTATTCGCTGGGCGGTCCGTGCTGTTTCAGAATGAGGGTGTCTTTCGGGTAAGTGGCTGTACGCGCATTGCGTGCGACAGTTTCAAGGGTTGCTGCATCGAGAAACTGGAAAGGAGGAAACTTCTTTAAAAAACCGATAGTTTCTTCAAGTACCACTTGGCCTCCATTTTGTCCTGCCAATAGGTACCGAATATTTTACTTTTTTTTTTACAATTTTGGAAGGATTTTATTGCATTTTCTTTGAAAATAAAGCTATAGCTTATATTTGCTCATGATTTTAGCAAATTACTTAATTAGCATGATTATTACAAGATATTACAAATTGAATTATTATCGTGATATGGCAATGAAATTGGAATGTCATGTATGGAAATAATTCTCACCCTGATTATTCATGATCTGTAGTTATGATGACAGGAAATAGTATTTGTGCGCATTCTCGGTCTTCGACCTGCGAGGTATTTTGCCTCATTATTATATTTGGTACACATTGTATGAATATCGGCAAAATAAATCCGCTCAAACACTATATCCTGTCATTATCCGGGGAAATGCGTGAATTGATGGGGGTTAAAATGCACAAAGGGTATGCGGCGTTTCCCGTGAGGAAAAAGAGAGATAGCAGACTGTTTCTGCTATCTCTCCGTGATTCAGTATGCAAAAGTGCCGGTGTTGTTATTCAGCGCCCAGTCCGACATATGTTCTGACTTTTTCATCTTCAAACTTCGCGGCTGCTTCTCTCTCCGGGGTCAGGAGAGAGATTAAAATGCCCACAAGAAAAGCCATTCCCATGGAGATTATGGCAGGATTTTTCATGGGGAATACAGGCTTTGGCATCGTGGACTTCAGCTCTTTTATCTGCGTTTCAGCACTGGTTTTTTCTGCAGAAATCGCGGTGTCGAGCTCAGCAACCTTTCCCCCCGTTGCCTTTTCGAGTTCAAGGGCTTCTATCTTTGCCTTTGAGTGTGTCTCGACATCCCTGATTTGGGTTTCGATGGCGGTTTTCTCTTTTGCATGGAATAGGTCCACCCATACCGTGGGACTCAGGATGATGAGGCCGGTCGCGAGAATCAGGCCGGTATAGATGCTGGCCACAGCTCCTTTTGTGGTGAATTTCTTCCATACAATTGACAACAGAAGCGCAGGAAAATTCGCACTGCATGCCACGGCAAATGCAAGCCCGACCATGAAGGCCACATTCTGGCCCTTGAACAGGATCCCGAGCAGGATAGCTGCAACGCCGAGACAGAGGGTAGCGATCTTCGCGACCTTGACCTCTTCCTTTTCCGCGGCCTCTCCCCGCCTGTACACGCCGACATAGAGGTCGTGGGAAAGCGCGGATGCGCCGGCAAGCGTTAAGCCTGCGACAACAGCGAGAATTGTGGCAAACGCAACTGCGGCCAGGAATCCAAGGAAAAATGTCCCGCCCAGCGCTTCAGCCAGCAGGGGAGCAGCCATATTGCCACCCTTATCGATGCTGGTAATGATTTTCTGTCCCACAATAACCGCGGCGCCAAAGCCGATGGTGACGGTAAGAATATAAAAATAGCCGATGAACCCTGTTGCATAAAACACTGATTTTCTCGCTTCCTTTGCATCCGGAACAGTATAGAATCTCATGAGAATATGCGGGAGTCCCGCTGTTCCGAACATCAGGGCGAGGCCGAGTGAAAATGCCTCAAGCGGGCTGGTAATGAGTCCGCCGGGCTCCAGAAAATTTTCACCGTATTTCTGTGCTGCCTGTCCGAAGAGGTCCCCGTAGCTGAAACTGAAGGTTACCATCGTGAGAAGAACCAGTATTGTTGCGCCTCCGAGGAGCAGCACAGCCTTAATGATCTGCACCCACGTGGTGGCGATCATGCCTCCGAAAAGCACATAGGCGATCATGAGCGCGCCGACAATGACAACGGCAACCTCGAAAGGTATCCCGAACAGAAGTTTTACCAGTGTTCCGGCGCCGACCATCTGTGCAATCAGGTAGAAGAGGACTGTCACGAGCGATCCGGCGGCGGCAGCAGCCCTGATGGGCCGTTGCTTCAGGCGAAATGCTACGACATCGGCAAAGGTATATTTGCCGAGGTTTCTCAGGGGTTCCGCAATGAGAAACATGATAATGGGCCAGCCGACAAGCCAGCCTACCGAATAGATCAGGCCGTCGTACCCTTTGGTTGACACAAGACCGGCTATCCCCAGAAAGGAGGCTGCGCTCATATAATCTCCTGCAAGGGCAAGACCGTTCTGAAACCCTGTGATGCTTCTTCCGGCTGCGTAGAACTCTTTGGTAGTTCTTGTTCTCTTGGCTGCCCAGTAGGTAATCAGAAGGGTGGATACCACGAAGAGAAAAAAGAAGAGAATCGATGTCGTATGAACTTGTCCAATGGTCGTCTGTTCCATGTACGCTAGCCTCCTATTTTATCTCTGACTTTTTTGACCATCACATCATACTTGCTGTTCGCCCAGCGGATATAGATTCCGGTCAGTATCCATGAGAGAACAATAGCGCTCACTGCAATCGGAATGCCCACGGTTATTGCGCCGCTGATTTTCATCGAGAGGAAGGGTTTGTGGTAGGCGATCAGGGCGATAAACCCGAAGTATACAATCAACTCAAGGATCGTGAGAATTATGGATATGGAATTTTTCTGACTTGACAATTTCTTGAAGTCTTCGTCTTCAAGAATGTCCTGTACCGTTTTCTTGCTGCTTTTGTTGCTCATTCTTTACCCCCCGGGTTAATTTTTTGTGCTAAAGGTTGCTTATTTCACCTGTTAGTTTGAACGCTCCACCTCCTTTTTCAGGGTTCCCTATTTCTATAAGGTCTCCTATCTGCTGTACTCCGGTCTCGAGGAGCACAGGAAAAAAACGTTGAAAAAGCTGCGCGGTGATATAGGCGTCGATCAGGGCATCATGCGCACCGCGCACAGTGATGCCGAAGCATTTTGCAATTGTATAGAGGGAAGCGTCTCTGGGAATGGCGGAGAAACACCCTTCACGGGCTGTCTTCCGGCAGAGCCATTCATAGACCCTGAAGGTGTCGATGGCGGTATTCTGCATTGATCCCCCGAGAGATCTTTTCATCTCCCTGCCGAGAAATCTCAGGTCTATCGATACGCAATGACCGACAATGATGTCATCGCCGCAGAACTGCAGAAACTCTGAAAGTATTGGTTTGATCCCCGGCTGAGACTGGACATCGGAAGGGGTAATGCCATGGATGACCACACTTTCCGGTTTAAACCCCGCAACCGGTTTGACGAGCCGGTGAAACGTGTTGCCGAGTTCGATTCTCATCCCGGACATTCTGACGGCTCCGATCGAGATTATCGAGTCTTTTCTCTCATTCAGTCCGGTAAGTTCGGTATCGATTACTACATATCTGGTATCTGCAAGAGGGGTATTCCTTTCGATGGGCAGCGGGGGCTGTTTCCAGAACCTGAAGAATTCCATTATGTATTTTTACCAGATCATAGCTTTATATCTCTCGATGATCAAGTCCTGGATTTTTGAGATAAGCTGGAAGGTCTCCTTCGCAATCCTTTTCTCAAGGTTGCTCAGTTTGTTCGGGTTAATAAAATTGTTGATGGGTTTGCCCTCTTTCATTTGGGAGAACTGGTGCTGAATCCTGATCAGCATGATGAATTCAAAGGCGTGCAGGAGTTCGTCGGCATACTCTTTCATGATGGTATGCATATCTTTCAGGATGTTGATCCGCTCGATGGTGGAGGTTTCCCGGACTCCTTTTTCGAGGGCAAACAGCCGCACAAGATCCACTACCGGCGCAAGCCCCTTGATTTTCATATTCAGTTCGTCTTTGTGTTCACCGCTTTTTTCGACCACAAAGGTCTTCAGAAAGCCGATCGGCGGCATGTTCTTTATTGCCATGTTTGCGATGTATCCCAGAAATACTTTTTTGTCCTTCACCATGGACAGGGTGAAATCCTTCAGCCAGTCAAGGAGCCTTGTTTCCCCGTATACTGCCCTGAAGTCGAAAAAAGTCACGGAATTCATTACTGCCTCTGATGTCGGGGTGGATATCCAGTTCGTGAAGTACTTTCTCCATACATGCAGCGGCTGGCGCCACATGGGATTGGTGGCCATGAAGTCGGCGGGACAGAGCGGGAACCCGCATTTCAGCAGGCCGTCCCTCACAAACAGGGTGAACTCACGGAAATATTCCTCCGCGGTTTTTGCCATTTCTGCATTTGCCGGATCATGATAGATGAGGGCGTTGTCCTGGTCTGTCTTGAAGGTCTGCTCCTTGCGGCCTTCGCTGCCGAATGCAATCCAGCAGTAGGGAAGCGGAGGTTCGCCGAACCGGTCTTCCGCGATTTCGAGGATCTTTCTCACCAGCCTGTCATTGATTTCGGTAATAATCCTTGTGATGCTGCTGGCCTTAGCGCCTTCACTCAGAAGCAGGCCGACGATGTTGTTGATTCTCATCGAGACGGGAATAAGGGCGTCGACAGTGCTCTGGCTTTCGATGTCCTTCACGACCGAGAGCGGAGAGGTGCCCTGAATCAGCATGAGGTCGTGGTTGGTCAGGACTCCTTTCAGTTTCCCGTCTTTCATCACCAGCAGATGGTGCACATTATGCTTGACCATCTTCAGGATGGCTTCAAAGCAATATTCCTTCACATCTGCCCTCACGTGAGGAACACTCATGATTTCGGTCACCGGATCTTTGCAGTCCTTTGCTTTGGAGACGACTTTATCCCTGAGGTCTCTGTCCGTAATTATTCCTGACGGAATGCCGCTGGCATTGACCAGGATGAGAGAACTGATCCTGTAGTCAGACATAATCTGGGCGGCCTTCTGAATGGTGATTTCCTGGGAAGCGCTGATCACGCCCTTGCTTGCCAGCTCTCCCACGGGCATGGTGAAGAGGATTTTGTCCCCCCCGCCGTAGACAAGATTCTTGTCCTGTATCTCCTTGAATGTTTTGTCGAGATATCTGTTCAGAAAGGATTTGTGAAAAAATTCCCTTACCTCAGGATTGGAGTAAAGGAGGTTCTGAATCGTTTCCCTGCGAATCATGTAGCATATGGTGTCATCTACTGCGATAACATTTGCCCGTGCCTTGTCTCCGCCAAATATCAGGAGATACCCGATCAGATCGCCCTCTCCCCGGTAATCAACAAATACATCCTCGACGTCCTTTTTGATGAATACCTTTACCTCGCCTTTTTTGATGATATACAGATATTCGGGAGCAGGCCCGCCCTGATATTGTATGGTTGTTCCTTTCGGATAGAATTCCAGGGAGACTCCGCTGGTAATATTTTTCAGGGTGGACTCGTCAAGGAACTGGAACGGGGGGATTTTACTCAGGAATTCTATGACTTCTTCGATCAGCATGTCCCGGCGTCACCTGATTGCATTCTGCTTCCGGGTCTCTGATGAAGGAAAGACTGACGCTATGTCCGGTCTCTTTCTTAATCGCATGATATCAACCCAGTATAAAATAGCCTCTGCATGGGAAGGATAGTGGCAGATAAGCACTACCATGTCCGATACATGAGGCGTATCGAAAAGTATAACAAAATAATTTTTTTTTTGTCATTAATTAAATATAATGTATCTGTCGGGTTTCTGGCAACAGATTGCAAAAAGTACAAATATATAGTAATATCAATAAGTTATGATAGATTGAGGAATTGAATTAAATAAAAATAGCAGCCTACAAATTCAAGGAGGTACGACATGCCTGACATCAAGAGAATTGGCGTTATCACCAGCGGTGGAGACTGCGGAGGCCTGAATGCAGTCATTAAGGGGGTTGCACGGGAGGCATACGACCTGGGAATCGAATCCGTTGTCATTCCGCACGGCTATGCCGGTCTCTATAACCTTGTGAAACTCGATGATGTGGTATTCCTCAATGCAGAGCGCGTAAGCAAGATAGAGGCATCCCTTGCCGGTTCCGAGGCCGGGCATTCACGGGTGAAGATAAGCAAGATCGCTGACCCGGAGAAATATGAGCGGATCAAGGAAGGACTCAGAAAATTCAGGATCGATGCGCTTGTGATCAGCGGGGGTGACGATACCGGAAGCGTGGTGGTGGACCTCAGCCAGAAGGGAATCCCCTGCGTGCATGTCCCCAAGACGATGGACCTCGATCTTCATCCGTACAGTGTCGGAGGCGATTCCGCGATCAACAGGATTTCGGTATTTGCAAGGGACTTAAAGACTACGGGAATGAGCCACAACCGCATTCTTGTCATAGAGGTATTCGGAAGGTATGTCGGTCATACTGCGTTCAGGGGCGGGATAGGAGCTGAGGCAGATTGTATCCTCCTGCCGGAAATCCCCGTTGATTTTGATGTGGTCTATGAGCATATGAAAACCACGTTTTTTGCACGCATCGAAAGGAGCGATGTAAAGGCCGGCACATACATTATCGTCGTGGCAGAGGGCATAAAGCAGGCAAGCGGGGAAATGCTCTACGATGAGTCCATCGCCCCTGATGCGTTCGGACACCGCAAGCTTGCGGGAGCCGGGAAGTATGTGCGGCAGCAGCTCGAGAAAAGACTGAAGACAGATCCTGCGGTGAAAGATTTTATGGAGCGGACAGGGATGTTCGCGCCGGGGGTCTATGAAATCCCGGAAGTGAGGGAAGTTACCCCGGGACATCTTGTGAGATCCGGACATTCTTCTGCCTTTGACGTGAATTTCGGGTACAAGGCAGGGGCTGCAGCCATACTGCTCCTGAAGGAAGGGAAATTCGGGGTGACGGTGGTTGAAGTGGAAGGAAACCATATCTACTATATGCGGACCGAAGAAGCGATTGTGCGGAGAGAAGTTGACGTGAAGGAGATCGCAATTTTTGAGAGCCTCGGCACGTGCTTCGGGAGAAAACCCGAAAAATACCAGTACGAGCTTGTTGAACAGAAAGGGTTTATCGACCGGCATCTGTAAGGAGGCAGGGAATACGTGCAGAAAATGATCGGGTGCTGACGACACCTGCGAAGAAACGTTTTCAGGACTGCAAGGGATTTATGACCGCCGCTCGATCAGTCTGCCGGATAAAAATTTATGGATAATGCTTGACACCAGTGTCTGATAGGGGATTCCTTCCTCACAACAATTAGGCATAAAAAGCTCTGATTCCTTCACTTTGACTATCTGGAGGAAAAGGAGAAGCTATAAAGGGTCTCTCAAAAAGACCTTCCCAGGAGTGCTATCTTGCCCTCAGATCCGCCCCTATGGCTGCGGTAGAGGGTGCGGATAACACCTACACATCAACGGTTTCAAGTAAGCAAAGCCTTTATCTCTTCCTGTGAGAAAGTGAGGGACAACGGAAATGGCTAAAATTCTCTCATTCAGCCACGAACAAACAGAACCGCAACGGCTCGTGCAGTACTCATTACCAAAGAAAACATAGCGGATGAGAATATTTGTTTCCCTTCGAAGCAAGCAATACAGATTATGATTAGTTGAACTTATGCAGCTCTTTTTACTTTCACTTGTAGAGTCACACGTTCATGAGCCTGGAGGAGTTTAATGATTTCAAGAATATTTTCAGCACGTGGATTGCCGCGAGGCCCCAACATACGATGAACGCTCTTGCTTGATTTTTTGAGTTTGTTGGCCAGTCCCTCAAATGTAATCGTCGCATTTATGTAATCACGCAGAATTGATTTCCCTGCATTAAGGTCCCCACCAATTAGTTCATTCACCGCCTCTGTCAGCATATGTCTGCGAAATTCAGCATCATTTTCAGCACGCTCTAAAATTGTTTTGCGAAATTGTTTTGTAATCGGCATAAGCCCTCCTTAATTCCTTATTTTTTCTTTCTCTTCTCTGTCTTATATTGCGCCCAGAGTGACTGAGCTTTTCTAATGTCTCCGCGTTGGGTTTTCTTCGAGCCTCCTCCAAGCAAAATAACCAACGCATTTCCCTCCCGCCCAAAATAAATCCTGTATCCAGGGCCAAAATCAATCCTGAATTCCGAAACTCCTTGCCCTGCTGATTTCACGTTAGAGACATTGCCTTGCTCCAATCGGTATAAAGCAGTTGTGACCTTGGCTGCGGCTTGAGCATCAAGGCCATTGAACCACTTTTCAAAAACAGAGACGCTGTTTTGCAGATACTCGACTACTTTGATATTAGCCACGTATTTATAGTAACATAAAAGTTACTATAGGTCAATTTTTTTATTAAAATTAATCCTTCCTGACACAAACACCTCATGTGATCTCAAAAAATAGGCAGAGTTCACATAGAAGGTGGTACCGCTGAATTTTATCTACATCGTTCATTTCCTATTCAAACACGCACGGTTGTTATCTTTATTTATTAAGTAAATGCATGGGCTAATAGTGGGTACCTTATTATGGTAAATATTGTAAGGAGACGGCATTCAAAATGCTTATGCATTAATTTCTATCTTGAAATAAATTCGATTTCTTGACTTTTTTTTCACGTGATACTATTTGCTTATAGTAGGACCTCAAACCAACCTCAAAGGGGAATTTGTGTAATGGGGGAGCAAATACCCAATTATATTTCATAGAAAGAACTTTTTAAGTTCCTTGTAAGGGGAAAAAATATTATTAAAAGGCCTGGTGTGTAGAACTGCGATAAAAACTTGCTTTTCATTAATTCTGACGTTTCAAGGGAGGATAGAGTTATGGGTAAGAGAATTTTAATTAGGGGCATGTTAGTTTACCTTGCGGTCTTGTTTTATTATTTGCTGGTGGGTTCCCTCGGTCTTTGTCTGTCGACGACATATGAACAACCTGGATTTGAGGTTAAACTGAAAGAGAACTTAATCAGCCTTCAAGCTAAAGAAGCTGAAATTTCAGACGTACTTAAAGACATAGGATTGAAGACAGGACTCAGGATGAACGTTGGTAAGGACCTTCTTGGTAAAAAGATAGACGCGAGTTTTGAGAATTTAGACATAGAGACTGCAGTGAGAGAAATTATAAGAGACACATATTATGTATTGACGTTTAAACAACAGCTTGCAGATAAAGAAAAATATGTCCTTTCAGAAGTTAAAGCCAGTGGAAATAGTATAGGCACATATCTGGTGACAAAAGAAATAACGACTATAAATATATCGTACGGTTCTGGTGATATAGAAGTCGGTTTTGTTAATGAAGGAGAGGGTGCAATAGTCGGGCCTAAATCATTTGCTGTTGATAGTGAAGGTAATAGGAGTCATGTCAATAGGTGTGTAAAAAGCATTTAGGCGGCCATCCTTTCAAGCACCTTGGTTTCCTGCTTCAATACACCATCGACAAAAGTCCTTCCTTTATAAACATCAGCCAATAACCAGTATCC
>JBFMCL010000034.1 GCA_040754395.1 Nitrospirota bacterium
GATTTCTTGCCTCTGCACATGAAGAGGCTCTCAGGATTGCGTAATCCCTGGAAAGCGCATCGGTGATCATATTCATGATCATCTCGTCATCTTCTACAATGAGAACGAATTTCTGCTGCATCGCCTTCCCCTGAATGCCGTGCCTCATGTTACACTCACTTTCCGAGTCACGATAACAGTTTTAGCATCGACACTATCAAAAAACCTTCCTTCTGTCAATGCCTCGGTACACATCAAAAACATACACCAAAAACCATCGATAGACGTTTGAATTTCATATTCTGCACGTGCTAAGATAGTGCATCTTTTCTGCAGATCTGCAAATGTTAATTAATGGCTAAAATAGTACCTTTTAGAGGAATTCTCTATAATGTCGCGAGGGTATCCATGGACGATGTCCTGGCTCCCCCGTATGACGTCATTACGCCGGAATACCGGGAAGCGCTGTACATGCAAAGCCCCTATAACATTGTGAGGATAGACTTCGGCAAGGAAAAGCCGGAAGACTCCGAGACTGAAAACAAATACACAAGAGCGCGGGAATATCTCGATGCATGGGAAAAAGAGGGGGTATTCATCCGGAGCGAAAAGCCTTCTTTCTATGCGTACGAGATGTCCTACATGATTCATTCTGTACAAAAACGCCTGATCGGACTCCTTGCGCTGGTGAAGCTGGAAGAGCTGGGGAAAGGAAATATCTATCCCCACGAGTGCACACACGCGAAACCGAAACAGGACCGCCTGAACCTCATGAGGGCCTGCGAAGCCAATACAAGCCCGATCTTCTCTCTTTACAAGAGTTCCGAACGAAATATCGCGGATATCCTCTCTGAGGTGGCAAAGACCACCCCGTATATAGAGTCGAACGACATTTCCGGAGATATCCACCGGCTTTGGCAGATCGATGATGCAGGGACAATCGAGACCATAACAAAAGAGCTGGAAGACAAGGCGGTATTTATCGCCGACGGTCACCACCGGTATGAGACAGCATATGAATATTACAGGGAAATGACAAAAAAAGGTTCCCCTGCAGGGGAAAGATCTTTTGATCATGTCCTTATGTTTCTTGCCAACATGCTGGATGAGGGGATATCAATACTGCCGACACACAGGCTCCTGAAGGAAATCCATGAAGACATGGAGAAACTTCTGTCAGAGTATTTCGAAATCGAGCCTGTACAGGGCAATTTTAATATTGCGGAAGTACTGTCAGGAAAAAGGCGTGTCTTCGGATTGTACCGCGGGGGAAACCGGGTTTGGCACATCCTGAAGTACAAGGGCGGCAACCTGTCTGACACTCCCCATGAACTGAGAGACGTTGACGTCATAATCCTGCATGAACTGTTGCTGAAAAAGCTGCTGCAAACCGCTGACATCGGATATGAGATGAACATTGAAAAAGTTCTCGAGAAAGTAAACAACGGAGAATTTCGTGCCGCATTTTTCCTGAACCCCACGCGTGTCGAGGATGTCGAGAAATCTGCGCTGTCCCTGGTAAGGATGCCGCCGAAGTCTACGTATTTCTATCCCAAACTCTTAACCGGTCTGGTCATAAACAGGTGGCAAGTTTAGCACTAAAACACTTCGTTGACAGATATTTCCCCTGCCGTTTCCCCCTCTGGAAACCTGTGGCTGTGCATAATCCCTGGCAATGCTTCGGGCAAAAAGAAATCTTAGGGTTTTGAAATTTTTCGGGTATAATCTATAAAAAAAGAACAGGAGGTTTTATGTCTCTACGTATCGCGATAAACGGATTCGGAAGAATAGGAAGGAACTTCCTCAGGACGAGCTGGGGGAATAAGGGGCTGGATATTGTTGCCATCAATGACCTCACCGACGCGAAGACCCTCGGCCATCTGCTGAAATATGATTCTGTCCACGGTATTTTTGATGCAGATATCACCACAGCCGAAGGGAGCATTCTGATAGGCGGAACCGAAATAAAGGTGTTCGCTGTTACGGAACCGGAAAAACTCCCGTGGAATGATCTGGGAGTAGATGTTGTCATTGAATCCACAGGACGTTTTGTGGACAGGGCTTCTGCAGCAAAGCATCTGGACGCCGGGGCGAAATGGGTAATCATCTCAGCGCCTGCAAAAGATCCAGATGCAACAGTCTGCATGGGGGTAAACGAAGAGATACTGGACCCTGCAAAGCACAAGATAATATCAAACGCTTCATGCACCACCAATTGTCTTGCCCCTGTGGCGAAGGTTATTCATAATGAATTCAGCATCGTCCGCGGATTAATGACAACCATACATTCCTATACAAACGATCAGCGAATCCTCGACCTGCCCCACAAGGATCTCAGGAGGGCCAGGGCAGCTGCCCTGAACATGATTCCCACCACAACAGGAGCAGCGAAAGCTGTCGGCATTGTATTGCCTGAGCTGAAAGGCAGGCTGAATGGAATGGCAATAAGGGTACCAACCCCGAACGTTTCACTCGTCGACCTCGTTGCCGAAGTGGGAAAAGATACTACGGTGGAAGAGGTAAACGGCGCCCTGAAAAGAGCTGCAGAAGGGCCGATGAAGGGAATACTCCAGTACTCCGAAGAGCCCCTTGTTTCAAGCGATCTGAACGGGAACGCCCATTCATCGATAGTAGACGCAACCCTCACAATGGTTATGGAAGGAAAGATGGTAAAGGTCTTCTCCTGGTATGACAATGAGTGGGGGTACAGTACCCGCATGAGAGACCTCGCAATCTATATCATGAAAAGGATCTGATTATGAAAAAAAAGGGTACCATGGAATCGCTTCCTGCGAAAAATATCTTTCACAAGCTTACCATTGAGGATCTTGACATTAAGGGGAAAAGGGTCTTTGTCAGGGCTGATTTCAATGTCCCCCTGGATGCAAACATGATGATTACTGACGACAGGAGAATACGGTCAACCCTGCCAACGATAAACTATGCCATCGACGAAGGCGCAAAAGTCATACTTTCGTCCCACCTCGGGAGACCGAAGGGCAAGGTGGACCCCAAGTTCAGTCTTGCTCCTATCGCAAAACGTCTCCAGAGGCTCCTTAACAAGGAAGTTGTGTTCGCCCCCGACTGTATCGGGAATCAGGTTGAGGGGATGGTCTCGAAAATGCGCAATGGTGATGTAATGCTTCTTGAAAATCTGAGGTTTCATCCGGAAGAAGAAAAAAATGACGACAAATTTGCCAGGGCCCTCGCAAAACTCGCCGATATCTATATCAATGATGCCTTCGGCGCAGCACACCGGGCTCATGCGTCAATCGTCGGGATGACGAAGTACCTTCCTTCATCAGCCGGGTTTCTGCTCAAGAGAGAGATTGAATACCTGAAGGGAGCGATCGAAAACCCTGTAAAGCCCTTTGTGGCAATTCTGGGCGGGGCTAAGGTATCCGGAAAAATCGGGGTTCTGGAACACCTCGTCGGAAAGGTCGACAAGGTCATTGTCGGCGGAGGAATGGCATACACCTTCATTAAGGCCATGGGGTACGAGATCGGAGACTCCCTGGTCGAAGAGGACATGCTTGAGACAGCCCAGAGGATACGAAGAAAACTGAAAGATACCGGGATTAAATTCTATCTTCCGGTAGACTGCATCATTGCACAGAGCACCGACCCCGGTGCGGTGATAAAGATTGTGCCAACCCTGGAAATACCCAGGGGATGGAAAGCGCTTGATATCGGCCCCGCATCTGTGAAGCTTTTTTCTATCGCGCTTCAGGACGCAAAAACCGTACTATGGAACGGCCCGATGGGCATGTTCGAGGAAGATGCCTTCTCACGGGGCACCCTGGAAATCGCCCATGCGGTTGCCGAAGCATATGCGCTGACAATTGTCGGCGGCGGTGACACCGACCTTGCAGTGCACAGAGCCGGGGTTTCTGATGTCATATCATTCATCTCAACAGGCGGTGGAGCTTCTCTCCAGCTGCTCGAAGGCAAGGAACTGCCCGGTATCGCTGCGCTGTCGAACAGAAAAAGCTGACAGTCTGCCCCTGTCTAACGGGTTATCGAGTGATACAGCTTGGTGTCACCGGCAGTTTCAGCAGTAACCTTATGGGGTAGTTTCTCGTTTTCATGAGAAAGGATCCCCCGTTTCATCTCAACAATCGACGGATTCCTGCACTCAAACTGTCTGATGAGATAGGAGGCTGCAACTTCCGGCTTAATGATATCCCCGCAGGTAAAGATATCGATAGCAGCATAACCGTACTCAGGCCATGTATGAATCGTAAGATGCGATTCTGCAATTACTACGACACCGCTGATACCAAAGGGATTAAATTCGTGGAAGGAAATGTCTATGATGGTTGCCTTGGCCTCTTGTGCTGCGGAAACCAATGCGCTTCTGACCTTCTCAAGGCTTTTCAGAATTTCGGGGTTGCACTCCCGCAATTCTATTAATAAATGGGTCCCTAAAGCATACAATTCTCTACCCCCCTTCAAACTTCAGAATTTTTGCACTATAAGACTAAAAAGATACAGAAAATACCGGCAACTTGTCAAGAAAATTTTTCAGAAAATTTTTCAGAATCAGAATCTCCAGACAAAGTTTTTCAGAAGTTTCTGATATTGTTGCAGTCTATCGCAAAAACATCGCCCGCAACCCGTGTACCGGCAATTCCCGTTGCTGTTGCCACAAAACAGGGATTGGCGGCAGCGGCAGTCGTTGGCGGATTTGCATTTGGATTGGTTATCTGGAAATTCTGCGTTATAGAATAGTTGAAGTTGCGCCCTGTTCCGGGCCTGAAGGCCGGCAACAACAGACGAATAGCGGCGACGTCAGCCGCTGTTGCCGTATATGCGCCGTTCTCCGCAAAAAATTGCTCTTCAAGCAATCTCAGGTTCTGAAGGTTGGTAAACGCCTCTGTCCTTGCCGCTCTCGTCTGTTGCCCCAGATAGGCGGGAACCGCAATTATCGCGAGTATCCCGATTATGGCAACGACGATGATAAGTTCGATAAGGGTAACGCCTCTTTTATCCATCACAACCTCCTTTGAAATGATACATCATTTCGTGTCATGGTCAAATCCCAGCATTTTATCGATGATAAATGCAGGCCTTTTTCTCGCTTCATCGAAATTTCTCCAAATATATTCGCCGAGTATCCCCAGCATGAGCAGCTGGACTCCTGAAACCACCAGGAGCACAACCATCAGTGAAGCCCACCCTTCGACAGGAACAGAGAAAAACAGTCTCTGAAATATGATAAAGCACGCATATATGAACCCCAGGATCGCCATAAATATCCCCAGAAAGGATATCAGCCTGAGGGGAAAATACGAAAAAGAGACAAAGGTGTCGATAAAAAGCTTTATTTTTTTCCCGAGAGTCCATTTGGAAATGCCTTTCTGCCTCACCCCTTTTTTGTATCTGACCAATGCCTGCCTGAACCCGCTCCACAGGATAAGTCCGAATATGGAGGTATTCTTCTCCTTAATCGAAACCACTGCATCCACAACCTTTCTGTCGATGAGAAATACATCTGTGCCGCCTTCCGGCATATTCCTGAGCGCAAACCGCCTTACCATTCGGTAGTAAAGGGCAGGGAAAAACCTGGCAGACTCCTTTTCCCATTCCCTGATGCCGATCACCACCTCATTGCCTTTTTTCCATTCGCTGATGAGCGTCTCGATAATCTCAGGGGGGTCCTGAAGATCCGCAGACAGAAAAGTACACGCGTCTCCCTGTGCCTTTTCGAGCCCTGCGAGGCATGCGGCATGACTGCCGAAATTTCTTGAGAAGCTGATAACCCTGATCCTGCTGTCCATTTCAGAAAGGTGTTGCAGGACCCCCATGGAGCCGTCGGAAGAGCCGTCATCGACAAAGATGAACTCAAACTCGTGCGCGGAAGCGTGTGCGACCTGTTTCAGTCTTTCATATAAGGCGGGAAGATTTTCCTCCTCATTATAACTGGGGATAGTGATCGATATCAGCGCCATAGGTCGCTACCGTTTTTTCAGAAACTGGGCCGGGACACCGGCAACAATGGTACGGGGATCGACATCCTTGGTCACCACTGCGCCTGCGCCCACAATTGCACCCTCTCCGACCGTAACCCCGGGCAATATGACCGCATTCATTCCGATATCACTGCCATGGCATATCCTTACCGGCTTGATAACCAGATCAGTCTGTATGATCGGAACGTCTTCCGGCCTGCCTGTATGCTTTGAACCGAGAATTCTGGTACCGGGACCGATCCCGACACAGTCTTCTATGTCGAGTGCCCTTGCATCAAAATAACTGTACGGACCTATCCATACCTTGCTGCCAATTCTGCAGTAACCGTCATGACGCCCCTGCACAAAGCTGTACTGCCCGAAAAAGACTCCTTCCCCGATCTCAATTGTCTCAGGGTGAGCGAATGAAACAAATGAGGAAACTGTGACGTCATTTCCGAAGCGCCTGACAAGACTCTTCAGAAGCATCCTTCTCATGATTGCATCAAAATGTGTTTCCCCTGGCTTGAACCGCTCGTACAGTGCAAGGCGCTCATCAAATGTCAGGTGATTCATGAGATGTTCGGCAAATCCGGATTCGAAGGGGGCATCCTCCCTGATTTCTTTCGAACCGAAATATGCCTTTACCACTCTCTCCATTTTTACTTCACCATCAGCCTTTTTATTGAATCGATAATATATGCCTGTTCCTCCGTGCTGAGGGACGGATAAAGAGGCAGAAGAACCGTGCTTCCGGTTATCCTTTCCGTATGGGGAAGCGGAGTTCCCGCATAATCCCTGTAACTTGCCTCTGTATGAATCGCCATAATTCCCCTTCTGGTCGCTATCCCCTTTTCATGCAGTTTTTCCATGAACACGTTTCTTTCAAGAGGCGCTGAATCCAGCAGTGCTATCCAGTAGGACTGGTAATTGTGGTTTGCATAGGGAGGCACTTCGGGAACTCTTATGTGAGCAATACTGCCAAGTGCATCATCATAGACCGCAGCAAGCCGTTTCCTTGATTCCAGAATAAAAGGAAGTTTTTTCATCTGCTCAATGCCCATTGCCGCCTGCATGTCTGTCATTCTGTAGTTATATCCTATTTCAGGATAGGTTTCAATAATAATTCTGTTCGCCAGATGTCTTTCGATGTCTGATACGGACATTCCGTGGTGCCTGAACCTTCTGAGCCGCGCAGCAGTATCAGAATCATCCGTGGTTATCATTCCTCCTTCTCCGGTAGTAATGATCTTTCTCGGATGAAAGCTGAAACACGCGGTGTTGCCGTTCCCGCCTATTTTCTTCCCCCTGTATTCCGAGCCTATTGCACAGGCCGCATCTTCGATAATCGTGATATCATTGTGCTCCGCGATTCTCATCAACGGCTCCAGGTCAGCCGGAAGCCCCATTTGGTGGACAGGCATGATCGCTCTGGTTTTTTTCGTAATCGCCTCTCCGGCTTTTGCGACATCGATATTGCAGGTCCCGGGATCTATATCAACAAACACAGGCGTTGCGCCGCAGTAGCGCACGGAATTGGCAGTGGCAATAAAAGAGAGGGACGGCACGATCACTTCATCTCCGGGGCCGATACCGGATACCGCAAGCGCAGCATGGAGGGCGGTCGTACAGGACGTGGTGGCTACCGCAAACCGGCAGCCTATGTATTCGGCAAACCTTTCCTCGAACTCGGCGACTTTTGGCCCCTGGGAAACCCAGCCGCTGTCGATAACCTCCGAGACATGTCTCTTCTCTTCATCTCCCAGATACGGCTTGGCTATCGGTATATGAAGCATTCCTTTTACCAGTTGAAAATGGTCTCCTGCCTGATAAGACCGGAGACATCGAAATTCTGGGCATTGAACCAGTCGATGTAGAGACTGATGCCCTTTTCAATGTCAATGGCCGGGCTGAAACCGATTAATTTCCCCGCTTTTGAAATATCCGCATAATGCCTTTTGACATCGCCGGGACGGTTCTGTTCATAGACAGGCCTGATATCCGTCCTGCCGAGTGCCTTCGCAATAATTTCAGCCAGTTGCGTAATGCTTACCTCCTGCCCCCTTGCAATATTCACCGCCTGACCGATAAGCCCATTGCATGCAGAGGCCATAATGATGCCATTCACGGTGTCAGAGACATAGGTAAAATCCCTGGTCTGCGTGCCGTCGCCAAAAATGACCGGCGGCATATTGTTCAGGATTCTGAGCACGAATCTCGGGATGACTTCTCCGTACACGCCCTGCAGGTGCTCTCTCGGGCCGTAGGTATTGAAAGGTCTCACGACCATGGCTTCAAGGCCGTATGTTTTGTGATACGCAAGGGTATAGAGTTCCCCCGCAAGCTTGCTCGCGCCGTACACGGTTATCGGCTCGCAGGGATGCGACTCGCTCATCGGCACATGGAGCGCAGTGCCGTAAATTTCTGATGAGGAGATATACACAAACCTTTTTACCGAATTCTCAAGGCTTGCCTTCAAAAGGTTCAGGGTGCCGGTAACATTCACCTCGTGATTGATCTCAGGATTCTTTATCGATACTCTCAGGCACTGCACCGCAAGGTGGTACACCACATCAATATCTCTGGTCAGCGACAGGAGAAGGCTCTGATCCCTCACATCTCCTTCCATTATCTCGACGTTGGGGCTGCCTTCATGATGCGCAACATTTTCTCTTGTTCCGGATGAGAAATCATCTATGACCACTACATGATTGCCCGGGGCAAGCGCGTCCACGAGATGGCTGCCTATGAAGCCTGCGCCGCCGGTTACCAGCACTCTTCTGTTTTTGATTTCCATGTGCAAGACCTCAGGTTAACATAATTACAAAGAACAGAACTCCTCGATCTTTTCCGCGATATACTCCAAACTTTCCTTCTCAAGTTCCGGATATATCGGGAGGGACAGTATCTCGTCACATGCGGATTCTACCTCGGGGAAATCGCCCCTGCGGTATCCCAGTCCGGCTGCTGCTTCCTGCAGGTGTACCGGGGTTTTATAGTGTATCCCGGTGCCTATCCCGTGCTTCTGGAGAAAGTCCTGCAGTGCGTCCCTCTTCTTGCTTCTTACCACGTAGAGATGATATACGTGCGTTCTGCCTGGAGCCTCGGAGGGAAGTTCCAAGGGGGTATTCTGCAGCAGCGCATTATAGCCTGACGCGATTTCCCGCCTTCTGTCGTTATATGTATCCAGATGCTTAAGCTTCACCCTCAATATCGCTGCCTGAATTTCATCCAGCCTTCCGTTGTAGCCGAACACCGCATGCGCGAATTTTGCCTTATGTCCGTGGTTGCGGTAAAGCGCCACTGTCTCCGCTATCCGGCTGTCATTCGTCGTCACCATTCCGCCCTCACCGTAACCGCCAAGGTTCTTCGTGAAATAAAAACTGAAGCATCCTGCATCACCCAGTGCTCCGGCTTTCACCCCATGAAAAAGTGCACCGTGTGCCTGACACGCATCCTCGATGACGGGTATCCCGTATTTCTTTGCTATCTCTGCAATCTGTTCCATGTCCGATATCTGTCCGTACATGTGTACCGGAACGATCGCTCTGGTACTGCCGGTTATTTTTTTCGTTATTGCTCCGGCGTCAATGGTAAATGTCAGAGGGTCGATGTCGGCAAACACGGGAGTCGCGCCAAGAACCGCGATTGCCTCCGCGGTGGCAAAAAAAGTATGCGGAGAGGTGATGACCTCATCCCCGCTCTTCACCCCGCAGGCCAGAAGTGCAAACTGTATTGCGTCCGTTCCTGAGCCAACGCCGATCGCATACCGTGTGCCGCAGAAATCGGCAAATTCTCTCTCAAGCTCCTGGCAGTTCGGTCCGATATAGAGGTTCATCCCGTTCAGGACGTCCTCAACAGCCTTCATTATTTCATCTTTAAGAGGCAGGAACCCTGCCTTCAAATCAACGAATGGTATTGTTTTCATTGCTGCCCTGCCTCTTCGCGGTAGGGAAACCAGTCATACGGTCTTTCAAAGAACCCTGGCGGGCACACCAGATCATCAACCATTTTGATGACTTTCGCAGGGTTGCCTGCAACCACGCTGTTTTCAGGGACATCCCTCGTGACGACAGACCCGGCCCCTACAAGACTGTTGCGCCCGATTCTGACTCCCGGCAGAATGGTCGAATTCGCGCCGATTCGCGCAAAATCGTCCACTGTCGGCCCTCCCTTGCATTCCCTGTATTTTGGACATAACATCGGGTGAGGGTCATCGGTAAACACGACATGGGGTCCGACAAAAACAAACCTGCCTATGGTGACCATTTCGAGGAAACAGTTGCTGTGAATACGGCTGCTGTCACCAATCCTGTTGCCGAACTCAAGCACGGTATTGGTGCCAATGCTCACGTTATTGCCTATGATATTGTCCTCCCGTATCGAAACCCCCTGTCCTGTCTGGAAGCCCTCGCCGATTTCTGACCCGGCATATATCGTGCTGAACGGCCTGATATGACATCTGCCGCCGATGCGGAGAGAACGTTCACCCGCAGCGGCGCCGCGTGGCGGTTTTCCGATAACCGAAGGAGGGTCGATGCAAGCGTCATCTCCAATAACTACGTTCTGGTAGATGATATTGTTCATAAAAGGACTTTGCTCCCGCCTTTCCTGATCGATTTGTCTGCTGCTTCAAGTATCCTCACCACCCTTAACCCGGATTCTCCGTCAGTAATAGGGTTCAGGTTATTCGTAATGCAATGGGCAAGATGATCCACCATACCCTTCAGTGCTTCGGTATGGTCTATTTTGGGCGCATACATATCACCGATCCTGTACTGGATTATATTCTGATATAGCTGTTTTTTATCCGCATGCGCAAGAATTATCCCCTTGTCATAAATCTTTATTTTCTCTGCCGGATCAAGATCGTCGAACACGATCATTTTCCTGCTTCCGCCGACGATAATCTTTCTGATTTTTACGGGAGACAGCCAGTTCAGGTGAAAATGCGCGATGAGGTCACCTGCAAACCTGACTGTCACATAGGCGATGTCCTCGAGACCGCTGCCGGCGTGACTGCTTCCGACAGCAACGACACTCTTTGGTTGCTCCGGAATCAGGTGATCCATGATTGAAATATCGTGGGGCGCAAGATCCCAGATCACATTGATATCCTGCTGGAAAAGGCCAAGATTCACCCGAACCGAATCAAAATAATAGACGTCCCCGATCTCTCCCGAAGACATGAACTCCTTCATCTTTTTCACCGCTCCTGTATAAATAAACGTATGATCGGTAAACAGGATGAGATTTTTCTTCTTCGAGAGGGCAACAAGCTTTTCCGCCTCTTTCACACTCGGCGTTAAGGGCTTTTCAATCAGGACGTGCTTGCCGGCCTCAAGGGCTTCCCGCGCAAGATTGTAATGGGTATGTACCGGCGTGGCGATCGCAATCACCTGGACTTCCTTGTCCCTGAGCAGATCCCTGTAGTTTTTCGTAGGAGTGACGGCAGGATATCTCAGGGCTATTCTCTCGAGACGTTCATCCTCCAGATCGCAGGCGTATCTCAGTTCGGTATGATAATTTTCATTAAAATTCCTGATAAGATTGGGGCCCCAGTATCCGCACCCGATTACCCCGACCTTAATGTTTTTCATTTTTATTTTTCAGTTCAGATTTTATCCGGGCGATCATATCACGGGCGTATTGTTCTTTCGGGAGTCGCTGCAATGCGTATTCATACGCAGTGAGGGCATCCTGCAGCCGTCCCATGCTGTAGAACGTTTTCCCAAGGGTAATGAGATATTTCGGGTTAGACTGCTTGTAAATCGCCATCTGTGCAGCAACCATAATTATCGTATTATACACATGGTCTTTCTGTAGCCGAAATTTTTCTATTATAGTATTATTTTCCGGAATATTCCTCACAAAAACAAAGGCCATCGGCTCGGCATACACAGGTGCCCATGCATTGTCCTCTGTCAGCACCAAAAGAAGTTTCGGGACATTCCCGTACACGTCAAGCGTATCGATCAGCACAAAATTAATGTCGTAGTTGTCCAGCAATTTCTTCCAGAGGGGCTTTTTTCCTTCGGTCAGTTCCCCTCCCGAAAGTGATTCCAAAGCACCTGCAATCCAGGCATATTCCTGCTGTACGGTATAATTCAGCCAGCGGGTATCCACAAACGTTTTTTTCCAGGGATACAATCTCCAGGTGATATATCCACCAAATGAGGCGCTGTTGAGCATGTTTCCCTCGAGACGGTTTTCTTCGACGAAATCGACTGCGCCTTCAGGAACAAACGATCCTCTGGCAACATCCATCTGCAACCACAGAAATTTATAAACGCCAATAAAAAAGACAAGGGATGAACATAACGCAAGCACAGCGAACGCAGTGCGTATTTTTGCAAAGCTTGCCCCGGATATTTGTGAGAACAATTGCTTGACAAGCATGTCGGTTTCCTTCCCGAGCACAATTGCGGCAATGGCGACGTAGTAGATCGAATACCGTCCAGTTTTTGCGGCCATGATGAAAAGGCCGGCCAGGAGTATGCCACGTGTAATATCAAATCTTTTGTTTCGAAGTAAAAGCATAACGGGAAACAACACCATTAACGTAAGATATCCGTAATCTATATGTGAAAGCTTATTGAGATAAAGCATGAACGGAGACTGATACTCCTGTATGCCTGTCTCAAGGAACTTATACTTCGGCGAAAGGGCGATCGGAAATGCCTCCCATCCCGTGGGGTTCAGATACGAAGCTGCCAGAGCCAATATCGTCGCGATATAAAACAGCGACAGTTCTTTATTAGTGTAGTCCGTTTTCTTGAGGATACTTTTCAGCCCCTCGAAAATCATATAGATACCGATAATAACCACGCCCATGATAAACCCGCCGTGGAGGTTTGCCCAGAGCAGCATCAGCGGTACGAGCAGCACTATCAGCCTTGTCTTGTGCTCCCTGAATTCTTCAAGAACGATAAAGGTCAGGACGGTAAAGAGAATAGTAAACAATACCGGCCGTTCCCCGGTAAAACGGGCTAAGTCCAGATATACAAAAGAGATGAACACAAAGATGATATAGAAACTGACCTGCATTCGGGTCAGTCTCCAGAGCACGAGAAGAAGCACCATAAACAGCACTGATGCCCTGAAAATGATAATGCCTTTCGGACCGAAGAAGTCGAATATCAGATAAAAAATGATCTGTCCGAGCCAGTACTGTTTCAACAGGAATTGTTCCCGCTCGGGCATAAGGTTGCGATTTTCTTCCCTGTTGGCAGTGAAGGAAAAGGGATCTGTGTCAGGGATAGCGCCGTTTTCGACGATGTATCTCCCGGTGGCTACATGCCACCAGAAATCTGAATCAAAGAGGTTTATCGAAAGAAAGATATAGAAAAGAGTGCTCAGGAGAATAATAAATGCAGCACTTATGATAAGAGAGCGTATTTTATTCCCGTCTGAGGTATCCGACTTGAACATCAGTCGGAATAGACAGTTTTATTGTGAAGCACCCCCTGTCTGTCCGATGCGATAATCTGGAGAAGAGGAGGGTTGCTCGACATAGTAATACTGATCTGATTCAGCACAGAGGTATTGAGATTGCCTGACGTAAATAGGTTTTGTGCGGGATTCCATGGAGATCTTTCTGCGTACTGGCTCTGCCGCGCATTCACAAACGCCTCATCAAGGTTGCCGGCATTCAGCCACGCGCCCATCTGGCTGTTCGTTGCATCCGCAGCAGTGATCAGACCGTCTCCGGTCGAGTCGACATCTATTATACCTGCCTGCAACCCGGAAACACCCTTAATGGCGGAATGAAGCCAGGCCTGGAGTTCGGGCTCTATTGCTGTTGCAACCCGGATAACAGTTCCCTTTCTCCCCCTCTCCTGCATGCCGAGATACCCGGGGATTGCGATCGCGGCAAGAATGCCGATAATCGCCACCACAACCAGCAATTCGATGAGCGAAAAACCTCTTTGGGTTTTTTGCAGAATCTGCCGCAAGCCACTATTATGAAGGAGTATATGTGTCATTATTTTAGTGAAATATCTGTCCAAAACTTATTCATCAAAAAAAGAGGCCCGGCATTGCCGGGCCTCGGACTATTTGATATTGGTTAGTCAGAATAAACAGTCTTGTTATGCAAAACTCCCATTTTATCCGATGCGATGACCTGGAGAAAAGGAGGGTTGCTCGACATAGTAACACTGATCTGATTCAGCACAGAGGTATTGACAGCGCCCGTTGTAAACAGGTTTTGTGCGGGATTCCATGGAGATTTTTCTGCGTACTGGCTCAGCCGTGCATTCACGAATGCCTCATCAAGGGCACCGCCATTCAGCCACGCGCCCATCTGGCTGTTCGTAGCATCCGCAGCATCGATCTGCCCGTCTCCGGTTGAGTCAACTTCGATTATTGCTGCCTGAGTGCCGGCAACACCCTTCAATGCTGAGTTCAGCCATGCCTGGAGCTCGGGTTCTATTGCTGAAGCAGCTCTTGTGACCGCACCTTTTCTTCCTCTCTCCTGCATACCCAGATACCCGGGGATTGCGATCGCAGCAAGAATGCCGATGATCGCCACGACGATCAGGAGTTCGATGAGGGTAAAGCCTCTTTCGTCTCTTGTTTTCATTTTCTGAATTGTCTGAAACATAGTAACCTCCTCTTAATAAAATTAAATACCCTGGTCATGTCCCATGACCACCCTGCGACAATCTATGGAAAAAAATCTCGCCTCTCCGATGTATCACCTCCTTTGAATTTTCTATATGAGGTGAAGTAAGCAATCAGCATGCCAATCCCTGAGAGCAGGGCTGAAAACATCAGGAGTCAAAAGAGATAGGCAATAAAATGAATCGAATCAGGAACTTGCAAGTGATCGTAATCTTCAAAAAAACCCTTACTGTGCAGGGTGACATTTTTTTGCCGGCATTTGATTGACAAAATATGTCATCAACAAGGTAATAATAGCCCCCTTTATTCCCAGCTGGTGATATCCTTATTTTCACCCTCTCCGCCCGGAGCGCCATCAACCCCGTAGGAGAGAAGGTCATAGTCTCCGTGCGTGCCCGGTGCTTCATAGTGATAAGGCCTTCCCCACGGATCATTGGGGACTCCCTTTTTAAGATATGGCCCGTCCCAGCCCGGCAAGCCGGGGTCTGACAGAAGGGCATTCATCCCTTCCGACGTAGTTGGGTATCTTCCTGTATCCAGCCTGAACTGGTCCAGCGCCTGTCCGAGGAGTTCTATCTGTGTCTTTGCCGCATGCTGTTTTCCCTTACCGACTTTGGGAATCAGTTTGGGGAAAACCAGTGCTGCGAGCATGCCAAGGATAACCATGACTACAATGAGTTCGACGAGGGTGAACCCCTTCTGATTGTGCAACATCTCTCTTCTTATCTGCATTGTTCCTCCATTAATACATGTAAGTTTATCTCATGCTGCTTTTTTGTCAAGCTGCCGAACGGAAAAACAGCACCCTTATCTATAATGAAATCATCCCGCCGCTGTTTTCCTTAAATTAAGGATATATGTTTTGTGCTGCATTGAATATTCTAACCGAAAAGAAACATCGCATGCCATGAAGGACTGCAAAAGCATCCGCTGAGTCTCCATGTTGATTATTTGCCAATAATTATCGGAGATGCTAAAATCTCCCGACCGATGGGATATCAGAGCATAAAAAACTGGCCTGAAGGCGAAAGACCGCGCGAAAGGCTCTTGCAATACGGAGCCCAGCACCTTTCGGATGCGCAACTCCTCGCGATAATCCTCCGTACCGGTGGTGGGGGCAGGAGCGCGCTTGACCTTGCGATAGAAATGTTGCAGGCGTTCGGCGGACTGAGGCATATCGAATCTGCCTCATCCGGCGAATTCCGGCCATTCAAAGGCATGGGAAATGCGAAAGTCGCACAACTGAAGGCTGCCTTCGAACTGGGAAGACGACTGTGCGGGCAACCATATGAAAGAGGCCCTGTCTTCTCATCAGGCCATGATGTCTATCTGTATTACCTGCAGCGCATGAAGAATCTCAGCAAAGAGGTTTTTCATTGCGCACTTCTGGATGCGAAAAACAGGATAATCAGGGATTGCCGTGTGTCAGAAGGAACCCTGACCAATTCATTGATACATCCCCGGGAAGCGTTCAGGGACGCAATAAAGGAATCAGCCGCCGCTGTGATATTTGTGCATAATCACCCGAGCGGTGACCCGGTACCAAGCCGTGAGGATATCCTTATTACCTCACAGCTTGCCGAGGCCGGGAAGATAATCGGCATTAAGGTCCTTGACCATATTATTATCGGAGACGATACATTTACCAGCATGAGAGAAAAAGGATATATCCGGGAAACATAACCGATACCCGATTTCTTTACAAAGCATAAAGATGTGTGCCTGGGTCATCCCTGCATATGCTGTCAATCTGTCCATCCTGCATATTGGCGGACGTCGGGAATTCTTCCCTGATGGGTGGGTGTGCTTCCCTTGTGGAAATAACATGAGTTATTATTTATTACGCAATGCACGATAATAAACTTATGATTTGAAAACCTATTTCGCAAATAGTGATATCATGAGGAGGAATTATGGCCAGGATACAAAGAGCGCTGATGAGTGTCTCCAATAAAAAGGGTGTCGTGGAATTTGCAAAAGACCTCCATGCGCAGGGCATCGAGATACTCTCAACAGGCGGAACCGCAAAGACTCTGCGGGATGCAGGCATACCGGTAAGGGATGTTTCTGAACACACGGGATCCCCTGAGATGCTTGATGGGAGGGTAAAAACCCTGCACCCGAAGATACACGGCGGATTGCTTTCGCGGCGGGACAACCCGAAAGACATGGCAGAAATCAGAACTCACGGGATAGATACCATCGATATGGTCGTAGTGAATCTTTATCCTTTTGAAGAGACGATTTCCAAGCCCGGCGTCACCTTTGCGGAGGCGATTGAAAATATTGATATTGGCGGTCCCGCAATGCTGCGATCAGCATCCAAAAACTTTCATGATGTCGCGGTTATCGTGGACCCCGCTGATTATGCAAGGGTGCTCAGTGAAATGCAGGAGCTGCACGGGGATCTCAGTTACAGGACCAGACTTGAACTCGCAACAAAGGTATTCACACATACGTCCCGTTATGACTCACTCATTGCCGGGTATCTTACAAAGGCACAAGAAGAGAAATAAGGGCAGGAATGATATTGTGGGGAGAGCAAATCCCACGAAACACCTTCCCCCGTGAAGAGGGACAGCACTGATAAAATTTCCCGATTTTTCAACGGGAATAATCGGGATTCGCAAAAATATATTCCCTGAAGAGGTCTTTCTGAAAGTACTTGTAATAGGCGGGGGCAGCAAAGAGCATGCAATTGTTCTGAAACTGTCCATGAGCAAACATGTGAACAGGATTTTCTGCTGTCCCGGCAACGCGGGGATAGCTGAATTGGCCGAATGCATTGATATCAGTCCGAATGACCTCAGTGCGATCATTGATTTTGTGAAATATGAATGGATAGACCTCACCATTGTGGGGTCCGAGCATTTGCTTCCTCCCGGCATTGTCAATGCACTGGAACGGGAGGGCTGCAGAATTCTTGGCCCTGACAGGAACTCTCTTCCCCTGCGGTCCAGCAGGGTTTTCGTAAAAGACCTTCTGCGTCTCCATCGTATTCCGACCCCGGAGTACAGGGTCTTCTCCTCATACCTTCATGCACAGGATTACATTCGTTTAAAAGGAACGCCTATAGTGATAAAACCCGCAGGATATTCCGGGGGAAATGGGGCATTTATTGCGTATTCAACAGACGCTGCAGAGGACATTCTCAAACGGATTATGAAAGACAGGATTTTCAGCGATGCAGGCAGGCAGGTTATTGTTGAGGAGTACCTGAAGGGCAAAAGACTGTCGTTCACTGCATTAACTGATGGCAGAACCGTCATTCCGCTCACAAGCCTGCAGATTTACTTCCAGGAAAGAGCTGAAAACTTTATGAAGTCTGAGATGATGGTGGTGGGTGCATGCAGTCCGGCGCCTTTTTTCACAAAAGAGAGCGAATCGCTGATCATGGGCATAATTACGAGACCTCTGCTGAAGGCATTTGCCTCTGAGGGGATCAACTACAGGGGGGTTTTTTCTACAGACCTCCTCATAGACAAAAACGGGCCGAAAGTGCTGGATTTGCATTTCTGTTTCGGGGATTTGGAGGCACCTACCATCTTGCCAAGGATCAGAACGGATTTGATAAAACTCACCATGGCTGTTCTCGAGGAACAACTGTCTGATATGGCATTGGAGTGGGAACAGGGTTCTTCGGTGTGCGTTGCCATGTACTCGGCATCCGGACTTCAAGAGGGCAGCGTGCTGAAGGGCCTCGCGTTACCGTTTCCTGAAGACAGCATCTTCACGTTTCATGAGAACACCTCGTTTCTCGATGCTGAACTTGTCACTGCGGGGGGAAGGGCAGTCTGCATAACCGCCCTTGGAATTGATTTGCATGAGGCAAGGAGCAAGGCTTACCGCGCGACAGAACGAATCAGTTTTGAAGGGATGATGTACAGAAACGACATCGGCGATCATAGTACAAACACATAACCAAAGGAGCAGATATGAAACCGCAGGTACTGATTGTTATGGGAAGCGACTCTGATCTTCCTGTCATGGAGGGTGCAGAGGAAATCCTCAAGATGTTTCACATTTCCTACGAAATAACTGTTGCCTCTGCCCACAGAACACCTGAACGCGCCATACGAATCGCTTCCGGTGCCGAGAAGAAGGGGGTCGACGTTATTATTGCCGGAGCAGGCATGGCAGCCCACCTCGCAGGGGTGCTTGCAGCCCACACAATTCTCCCGGTCATCGGCGTCCCCATAGACGCCTCTTCCCTCAAGGGTATGGACTCACTTCTCTCGACCGTTCAGATGCCGCCCGGCATACCTGTTGCAACAATGGCAATAGGCAAAGCCGGGGCAAAAAATGCCGCGATTCTCTCAGCCCAGATTATTGCCCGGAAGAATGCTGATACTGCAAAAAAATTAAGAGAACACAAGAAGCAGATGGCTGAGGATGTTGAGAAAAAAGCCACAACACTGAAAAACCGAAGCTCGCGGAGATGAGGGTTCACCTCGACTGCTTTCCCTGTTTTTTGCGTCAGTCACTGATTGCGCTCAGGCTGGGCACTGCTGATGAATCATTGCAGAAAGACATTCTCCTGAGCATTATGGATACCCTCCGTCAGGCAGATACTGCCCGACCACCCGCATATACCACTACATTCATTCACCGGAAGATTCGGCAACTGCTTGGCAGAGATCCTTTCGGGGATATCAAAGCCGAGTATAACCGGATCTCTCTCGGAATGTATCCTTCCCTGAAAGCCGAGGTCGAAAAGAGTCAGGATCCTCTCTGGACAGGTGCCAGGCTTGCGATTGCCGGCAATGTCATAGACTTCGGGATCTTCACTTCGGTGGATATCGAAGGGACTGTCCGCAGGGCGCTGAACAGCCGGATAGCGGTCGATGACTACACTGCGTTCAGAGATGCCATTGCAGAAACGGAAGAAATCCTCTACCTCGCGGACAATGCGGGCGAGATCGTGTTTGACAGGATTCTGGCCGAAACCCTCATGCAGCACGGCAAGAAAGTCAGGGTAGTCGTGAAAGGCTCACCGGTGATAAATGATGCAACACGGACTGACGCAGAGCAATCGGGCCTCACGGGAATCTGCGAAGTAACCGATAACGGCTCCGATGCAGTCGGCACAATCCTTGAGATGACAACACCCGATTTTCAGGATATGTTCAGGCAAGCCCGGCTGATTATCAGCAAAGGACAGGGAAACTTTGAGACACTCCTTGGGACCGGAAAAAACATATTTTTTCTGTTCCAATCCAAATGCGATGTGCTCTCTAGAGAACTGGGGCTTCCAACTGGCTCAATGCTGCTCAGAAAATCCTGACATGTCAGGCAGGACAAGGTGTCTAAGAGATTATCTTCGTCCCCCCCGGATATCAAAACCACCACGCGCTCTCGGGCGGCCTTTCTCCCTTCTCTCCTGCGGTTTTGCCTCGTTTACCACAATATTTCTGTCCATGAACATGGTGCCGTTCAGCTGAGTTACCGCCTTCTGTGCTTCTTCGTTCGTGGACATCTCCACAAAGCCGAATCCTCTCAGTCTGCCGGTTGCTGCATCTTTGATCAGCTTGACAGAAACAACTTCACCCGCCTGGGAAAACAGATCCCTTACCTCATCTTCAGTTGTTTTGAAGGAGATATTGCCGACATAAAGCCTCTTACTCATCCTGCCTCCTTTTTAGGATATCGACATGTGACCTTCGAATCCGATATGAGCCATAAAAAATGTAGACTAACTATGTAGGAAGACAGGGCATTTTGTCAAGAAAGAAAAACGTGGGGCAGCCTGTGCTATCGGGCCTGAAGATTCCCGTTGATTTCCTGAATCGCTTCTGCTGCAATTGCACGCACATCAGCATTTTCGTCATTTGTCAGTTCATGAAGAAAAGAAATTGCCTCCCTGTTGCCGATCAGTCCGAGAGTATAGGCCGCATCTCCCCTTGTAACGGGATTTTCGTCCTTCAAAAGAGGAAGAATAAATGGAACTGCCTGTGAAATGTTTTCAGGATCCTCCTTCCCGAGAATTTCCATAAGAGCTGTTGCGCCGATCCTTACCCTCATTCTTTCATCAGTCATAAGATCCCCGACATATTGATATAATCCGGCATCATGTTTGTACATATCAACGATGTTGTCAAGCAGGCCGCCTTCCATATAATCTGCGATCATTTTTTTCAGATCAAACATTTCGGGATCAGTTCGTTCCATCAGTGGATATATTACCACAAAGATTCCTTTGCAGTTGCAGGCATGGAGTCTGAGGGATGTTCTCCGGCAACGCATTCCCAGTATTTCTTCAGCAAGAACTTTTCTCTCTGAACCATGCCCGCAGTTGTTGTATAATCTCTGTACAGGAATTCCGATCAGCATAAACCCATGAAGATATATAACACATTCACCGGAAAAAAGGAGATTTTCACCCCTTTGGTCCCCGGCAGGGTCACGATCTACGCCTGCGGGGTAACTGTGTATGACTATTGTCACATCGGTCATGCGCGAAGCGCGATTATCTTCGATGTCATCAGGCGATACCTGACATATAAGGGTTTGAACGTCACCTATGTCCGGAATTTCACGGATATCGATGACAAGATTATCACCAGGGCACATGAGGCAGGCATCCCCTGGGATGAGGTGGCAAGAACATATACCGATGCATACTATGAGGACATGGACATGCTCGGGGTCGGAAGAGCTGACATAGAGCCGAAAGCGACAGAACACATCAGGGAAATAATAGATATTGTACGGGGACTCATTGACAAAGGGCATGCATACGAATCTGACGGCAGCGTATATTTTGCCGTGGATACATTCCCTGAGTACGGGAAGTTGTCGAAAAGGGATACAGAGGAAATGATGGCCGGGGCGAGAGTTGATATTGATGAAAGGAAGAGAAACCCGATGGATTTCGTCCTCTGGAAAAAGTCAAAGGAAGGGGAACCTTTCTGGGAAAGTCCCTGGGGGCTGGGAAGACCGGGCTGGCATATTGAATGCTCTGCCATGTCGATTAAGCATCTTGGGGAAAGTTTTGATATCCACGGGGGCGGCGCTGATCTGCTTTTTCCCCATCATGAAAATGAGATCGCCCAATCTGAAGCTTACACCGGAAAGGCTTTTGCGTCATACTGGGTGCATAACGGATTTATTACCATCGATAAGGAGAAGATGTCGAAGTCGCTTGGCAACTTTTTTACAATCAGAGAGGTCCTTCAGAAATTCGATCCGGAAGTTGTCAGGTTCTTTCTGCTCTCAACACATTATCGGAGCCCGATAGAGTTTTCCCATGAACAGTTGCGCGAAGCAGAAAGTTCCCTTGACAGATATTATACAACGGTTACACGGATGAATGATTTCGCAAGCAGTCCAGGGGGGCAGGATGATGATTCGCCGGGAGGAAAAACGCTGAAGGATGTCCTCTCTTCATTTAAAGGCAAGTTTCACGAAGCCATGGACGATGACTTCAATACAGCCCTAACGCTCGGACACATTTATGAGGTTATTCGCGAGGTTAACAGGTTTCTTGACAGCAAACCCCGTAGCACCAGGGACAGAGAGGTCGTAATACTGGCAAAAGAGCTTATCCTGGAAGCCGGAAATGTCCTGAATCTCTTTCACAGAACACCCAATGACTGGTACCTGTCTTTAATGAAGGTCCGTTTGATCGGAATTTCAGAAGAAGATATCCTTGAAAAAATCAGGGCCCGTCAGGAGGCGAGGTTGAATAAAGACTGGCAATCCGCGGATACCATACGAAAAGAACTTGAAGAAAAAGGCATTATCCTTGAAGACAAGAAAGACAGGACTGACTGGAAGGTCAAAGTCGGATAACGAGTGGATATACGGCTTCAATCCTGTCATGGAGGCGTTGAGAGCCGGAAGACATGTCAAGTCCGTCGTCGTGTCTTCAGGAAGGCACGAAAAGGTATCTGAATTGCTGCAGGAAGCGGGGACAAGAAACATCCCGGTCAGCTTCTCTGATCCGGTATTTTTCGATCGAACATTCAGAAAGGGACATCAGGGGGTTGCAGCAGAAGTTGCTATTAAGGGATTTGTTCCTCTGGATGAGCTCCTTGTTCTACCATTGCGACACAAGGAGATACCGCTGTTCCTGGTACTGGACTGCATCGAAGACCCGCGGAATCTCGGTGCGATATTGAGGGCTGCAGACGCTTCCGGCGTTCATGGCGTCGTGACTCAGGAACACCGCACTGTGAGTCTCGGCGCGGGAGTCTCGAAGGTCTCGGCAGGAGCAGTTGAGTATGTTCCTGTTTCCCGGGTCGTCAATATCAAACATGCGCTCCACGCAATGAAAGAACAGGACATCACTATTGTCGGGACAGACGCAGGAGCAGAGACCCTGCTGTGGGACATTGACTTCACCGTGCCGCTCGCTCTTGTTATCGGCTCGGAAGGAAAAGGGATACGAAAGACGGTCAGCAGCATGTGCGACTTCCTCGTCGGTATCCCGATGAAGGGACGGATAAACTCGCTTAACGTCTCGGTTGCTGCCGGTATACTTTTTTTTGAGATATTGCGGCAAAGAATGAAAAAAAACTAGAAAAATGCAGATAAATAAAAATAATTGAAAATATTATTGAATTATTGCCATTGACCTTTTTATAACAAAAATAGTTAAATTGAGATTCTAATAAAAAGGGGTTAGTATTGTCTTTTTCTGCCCTTATGTTGATGACGGGATGCGTTGAAGCCACCGTAGCTCAGCTGGCAGAGCAGCTGATTTGTAATCAGCGGGTCGGGGGTTCGATTCCCTTCGGTGGCTCCATGGAGAGGTACCCGAGTGGCCAAAGGGAGCAGACTGTAAATCTGCCGGCGAAGCCTTCGGAGGTTCGAATCCTCCCCTCTCCACCATATAAACTATACAAGGCATGGTCTAAAGTGAAGGGTCCGGAGTTGCAGGTAAAGAGTTGTCCGGCAGGCGAACAAGGAATTGGCACGTCAGGCCATTTGCCCGTTGAGTTGAGAAGTGCGGGAGTAGCTCAGTGGTAGAGCGTCAGCCTTCCAAGCTGAGGGTCGCGGGTTCGAATCCCGTTTCCCGCTCCAACGAAGATACGAGCGATGAGCAAAGAGCATAGAGACGGATTATGTTTCGATATGAGCAGCAGTTCCCGGCTCTTGGCTGATTGCTCTGAGCCAAGATGCCCATGTAGCTCAGTCGGCAGAGCACATCCTTGGTAAGGATGAGGTCACCGGTTCAATCCCGGTCATGGGCTTATGAAAAATTAAGGTGTAGTTGTTGGTTGTCAGTTGGTCATTTACAGAAATAACTGAAAACTAAAAACTCGCAGAGATAAAAGAGGAGGAAAAATGGCAAAGGCTAAGTTTGAGAGGGTAAAGCCTCATGCGAACATAGGGACGATAGGGCACGTAGACCACGGGAAGACGACATTGACATCGGCGATCACGAAGGTACTGGCGATGAA
>JBFMCL010000035.1 GCA_040754395.1 Nitrospirota bacterium
GACGGCTGTACTGCCCCGGTGATACCCTTTCTCATGGTGGTGTCTCCTTTCTTTTGTTGATTCCAGTTCAACCTTAAAAGGATACACCGCCTACTCATCTATTTACACACTTTTTGATTGTACTCCTCCTCTCATGTTTATTTATCTAATCTTCTTAGGCGCTATGTGAACCTGCTACTTCCTGAAGTCTTGCCTCGCACCTACTTCTCGTTGATCATAGATTTCGACTGGAATTTAACACTATTTCTTATTGCTTTGGCCGACCTACCATGCCTATAATAGCTCATACTTAAAGGGAGAGTGTATGTTGAGTGGACAACTCGCTAATATGATCGAAGCTCATATTAGACAGAGATACCCCCATAATGATCCTCGTAGCGTAGTATATCGCGATGAACTTATCAGGGTATGCAATGAGTTTGTAGAACGTGGATTAGCTGACCGGAAGTTCGTCAAAGAACTCACCGCAGGCCAGGATTCAAAATTCTGGGCTTCTATATCTGAAGCCTTGCTCGCAGATCGGCTCCGCGACAAAAACTTTCCAGAGCGTTTTATAACAGTTGATGAGGGACCTGATTTTTTAATAGAGGACAAAGATCTAAAGGTATGGATAGAGGTGATATGCCCAGAGCCTCGCGGAATCCCAAGAGATTGGCTATCATCTTTTGGAAAAGGCATCACTAATTTCCCACATGTTGATATACTTCTTCGCTGGACAGCCGCAATTAAAGAAAAAGCCGAGAAACTTATTGGCAACGAAGAAGGTACAATCACTGGGTACTTACAGAAAGGAGTTGTCGCCTCTAATGAGGCATACGTAATTGCAGTGAATGGATGTCAGCTTCGCAATGGCCCATTTTCAGCACTTTACGGTATCAGTCAGTTTCCATTTGCTGTGGAAGCTGTTTTTCCAGTTGGCCCGATTCAATTAAGAATCAATAGGGAAACCGGGAAAATTGTTGACCGAGGCCACCAGCACCGTCCATATATAATCAATAGAAATGAGGCTCAGGTTTCCGCTTTTACATTTCTCGACCCGCGCTTTAATCCAATTAGTGCTATATGGGCGGTTGACCTTAACGGCGGATCTGTGATTGGCAATTCAGAGCCTTTGGCTGTCATTCACAATCCTAACGCCTTAAACCCTATTTCCGTGGGATTTTTGCCCGCAGACAGTGAATATGTGGCTACTCCTTATAGTAAAGACGAGTTTTTACTAGAGAAGATTGAATCTAAAAATATCAGTAAGGGCTAACAAGGATAATTCAGCTGATACAAAAAACCGCGCAGCTAAGTAACAGCATTATGCAATTCTTCTGTAAATCTATAATTATCTGCTCTTCAAGAGAAGCAAGCATTGTAGATTTTATCTGCCTTTCGTGAACATGCCCGACATGCTCCTCTGCTGAAAAAAATCTGCTGGATATTGTGAGCCGTTTTGAGAAATTGATTCATTGTACTGTTTTTCATCCGGAAACAGCCGGCGCTCTATTTCTGCTACAATAATGCTCTGATGGGTCTATTGCATTTTTACCGAAAACCCGTGCTTTCCCCTGTAAAGAAAGAAGCGTTGCTGGCGCGTGCACGGCAGCAGGTCTCTCCCGTTATAGCAGATATAGAGTCTGAATACTGCTTCAATATCGAGGCAATATCCCCGTTGGCGGATGAAGAGCATGCTGTTCTCCGCTGGCTTCTCGCAGAGACGTTTGAGCCGGAGAGTTTTTCAGAGCGCAGTTTCTTGACGGGTGAGTCTTCTTCCTCTTTTGGCGAAAAAAGGAAGGACAGGAAGAGCTTTTCCAAGGAGGGAAACAAAGGGGGATTGCCCCGTACCTTCATTGTCGAGGTCGGCCCCCGCATGAATTTTTCGACAGCGTGGTCGACGAATGCCGTATCAGTATGCCATGCCTGCGGCCTGAAACAGATCAGGCGCATCGAAAGATCGCGGAGATATGCACTGCAGTTCGGGGAAAAGGGACAGGGGGGTAAGGGGGTAAAAGATCAAGACCCCGAATCCTTGAATCCCCGAATCCTTGAGTCCTTTTTGTCACTTATCCACGACCGGATGACTGAGTGCCTGTATCCGGAAATTCTGAAGACCTTTGAGACCGGCATAACACCCGCACCTGTGGTGATCGTCCCCCTTATTGAGGAGGGGAAGGATGCGCTCAGGAGGATCAATGCCGAACTGGGGCTCGGTCTTGATGAATGGGATGTCGAATATTATCACAACCTCTTCGTGCATGACATAGGCCGCAACCCTACCAATGTCGAGTGCTTTGACCTCGGGCAATCAAACAGCGAACATTCACGCCACTGGTTCTTCAGAGGGGAACTGATCATCGACGGAAACGAAATGCCCCATACCCTAATGGAAGTCATTAAACTTCCCCTGAAGACCAGTCCCGGAAACAGTGTTATCGCATTCAGGGATAATTCGAGTGCCATACGCGGGTACCCGATCACCACACTCCTGCCGGAGCTTCCCGGCAGGCCATCCCGCTTTCTCGATGCCGGGCTTATGTATCACCTCATTTTTACCGCAGAGACCCATAATTTCCCGACCGGGGTGGCTCCCTTCCCCGGGGCCGAGACCGGAACCGGGGGGAGGATAAGGGATGTCCATGCCACAGGCAGGGGGAGTCTTGTGGTTGCCGGAACTGCCGCATATTGTGTAGGCAATCTTCAGATACCGGGATATCGCCTCCCCTGGGAGGATACGTCATTTCAGTATCCGCCGAACCTTGCATCCCCCCTCCAGATCGAGATAGAAGCAAGCAACGGGGCCTCTGATTACGGCAATAAATTCGGGGAGCCGGTCATTCAGGGTTTTACGCGGTCCTTCGGCATGCGTCTGCCAGACGGCGAAAGAAGGGAATGGATAAAACCGATCATGTTTACCGGCGGCATAGGGCAGATTGACAGCAGGCATATTGAAAAAGGCGAACCCGAAAAAGGCATGCGCGTGGTGAAAATCGGGGGACCTGCTTACAGAATCGGCATTGGCGGTGGTGCCGCATCGAGCATGATACAGGGAGAAAACATTGCAGAGCTTGATTTCAGCGCGGTGCAGCGCGGAGATGCCGAGATGGAGCAGAAGGTGAACAGGGTGATCCGGGCCTGTGTGGAGAAGGGGCATGAGAACCCTATCGTCAGTATCCATGATCAGGGCGCAGGCGGCAACTGCAATGTGGTCAAGGAGATCATTTATCCTGCAGGTGCAAAAATCGAAATACGGAAGATACCGCTTGGTGACGACACGCTTTCGGTGCTTGAAATATGGGGGGCGGAATATCAGGAACAGAACGCCCTGCTCGTGAAACCGGAAAGAGAGCAGGATTTTCTTGCGCTCTGCGACAGGGAGAAGGTGCCGTGCGCGATTATCGGAGAGATAACAGGCGACGGGTATATTGTGCTCCATGATGAGACGGACGGAAGCACCCCGGTGAATCTCGATCTTGCCAGAGTACTGGGCGAGATGCCGCAGAAGAGCTTTTCGGTCAGCCGGATGCGTCCCGAGCGTGCGCCATTGCGTTTTCCCGACAATGTCTCGGTTTCCGAAGCACTTGAAAGGGTGCTCCGCCTGGTTTCGGTAGGTTCAAAGAGATTTCTCACCAACAAAGTGGACAGGTCGGTCACCGGGCTTATCGCACAGCAGCAGTGCAGCGGACCGCTTCAGCTTACGCTGGCAGATGTTGCGGTGATTGCACAGAGCCATTCAGGACTGACAGGCGCCGCAATCTCCATCGGGGAACAGCCCATCAAAGGGCTGATAAATCCGCAGGCAATGGCACGCATGAGTGTCGGTGAAGCATTAACCAATATTGTGTGGGCGGCTGTCAGCAGCATTGAGGACATCAAATGCTCGGGGAACTGGATGTGGGCTGCAAAGCTCCCCGGCGAAGGCGCTGACCTCTATGATGCAGCGGTGGCGCTGAGAGATGTCCTGCGTGAACTTGGCATCGCAATCGACGGGGGGAAAGACAGTCTCTCGATGGCTGCAAAGGTCATCGATGCGTCGGGAAACCCCGAGATTGTGAAGGCACCCGGTACCCTGGTCATTTCTGCATATGTCACGTGTCCTGATATTACCAGGACCATTACTCCTGATATCAAGAAGCCGGGCGAAAGCAAGCTTCTCTTCATTGACATCGGAAAAGGCAAATGCAGAATGGGTGGAACTGCACTCGCACAGGTATATAACCAGACTGGAAATGACTCCCCGGATCTTGATGATCCTCAGCTTCTCAGGCGGACCTTCGGTGTAATACAGAAACTCATCTCAGAGGGTTGTGTCCTGGCCGGACATGACAGGAGCGACGGGGGATTAATCGTCACGCTCCTTGAGATGGCATTCGGAGGAAATTGCGGGTTAGAGGCAGATGTGGCAGCCGTTGGTCAGCAGTCAGCTCCCGGCAGCCGGGAGACGGTGGAGGAGATATTGCCGCTGCTGTTTTCAGAGGAACTCGGGATTGTCATCGAGTATCTTCCGGAACATGAAGACAAGATAACCGGCATTCTGAGAGATAACCGGATTCCCTGTCAGATAATCGGAAGAACTCTTGCCGGAAAAGAGATCATTGTCACTGTGCACGGGCACAGTGTTCTGAAGGAAGACATGAGAGGTCTCAGGGCTGTGTGGGAAGAGACGAGTTGTCAGCTTGACAGGCTTCAGGCAAACCCCGAGTGTGTCGATGAAGAACGGAAAGCATGCTATGACAGAAAAGGTCCCCGGTACCATCTCACCTTTACCCCGGAACTACCTCCCCTGCGGACCCGGACCGGGAGCGTCCCTGACAATGCCCCGAATGTCGCCATTCTGCGGGAAGAAGGGAGCAACGGCGACAGGGAAATGTCATCTGCGTTCCACCAGGCAGGATTTTCGGTATGGGACGTGACAATGACAGATCTTCTGTCAGGCAGTATCAGTTTGGATACCTTCAGGGGCATCGCGTTTGTCGGCGGGTTCAGTTATGCGGACGTGCTCGATTCCGCAAAAGGCTGGGCTGCTGCAATCAGGTTTAACGGGAACCTTGAGGAACAGTTCCAGAGGTTCTATGAAAGGCCTGACACCTTCAGCCTCGGAGTCTGCAACGGTTGCCAGCTGATGGCGCTTCTCGGCTGGATTCCCTGGAAAGGAATTCCCGACCGGGTGCAGCCGAGGTTTATCGCGAACAGATCAGGAAGGTTCGAATCAAGGTTCCCGACAGTCAGGATTTTGCCAAGTCCTGCGATAATGCTGCAGGGGATGGAAGGCTCTGTGGTGGGAGTATGGACCGCCCATGGTGAGGGAAGAGTGCATTTTCCTGATCAGGGGATATTTCGCGATGTCGTTGAAACAGGCCTGGCCCCTGTACGATATGTCGATGATGACGGTGAAATCACCGAGACCTATCCCTTTAACCCAAACGGTTCTCCCCTGGGCATAACCGCACTTTGTTCTCCCGACGGCAGGCACCTGGCCATGATGCCGCACCCTGAGAGGACGTTCCTCACATGGCAGTGGCCGTATATGCCGGAGGAATGGAAAACGGGCCTCAGGGCGTCCCCATGGATCAAGATGTTCCGCAATGCACGCGAATGGTGCGGGACGTGATCAGTATGCGATTTTTGCTCCCGGCCAGTTCCTGAGCTTCCCGCACACGGCATGCATTGATATTCCGTCCGGAATCCGGACGGTTGTGAAGATTCCTCTTCCGTGGTATAGTCAAATGATAAACCATATTGAATATTCTCATGCCGGGCTGTGTTGCGGAAGGGTGGTACAGTATTGAAACATGCCAGTCGCCGGACGGAGAATAAATCTCAATGATCTGAGGAGGTGAACGTGAAGAAACAGCTGGCTGTGTGGTCGTTCATCATTGTATTGCTTGTGCCTCTTTATGCATTTGCCGGTGCTCCGCTCAATGCGGTACAGGGACACGTGAATAAGGTGCTTGAGGTGCTGCGTGATCCGTCTCTGAAGGGAGAATCCGGAAAAAAGGCAAAGAAAGAGAAGATCCGCGCCATTTCCGAAAAGATGTTCGATTATACCGAGCTTTCACGTCGGACTTTGGGCATTGACTGGAAAAAACTGAATGCAGCACAGCAAAATGAATTCTTGGACCTTTACAAGACACTGCTTGAAAATGCGTATGCTGACAAGATTGTGACCTATACGGATGAAAAAGTAATATTCAGCAGGGAAAATCTCCTGACAGAAAAAACCGCGGAAGTGCAGACGACAATCGTGACGAAAAAAGCGGATATCCCGATAAACTACCGGGTAATCCTGAAGAGCGGCGACTGGAGAGTATATGACGTTATTATCGAAGGAGTGAGCCTGATAAACAATTACCGCAGCCAGTTCAGGGAAATCCTGGCGAACAAAACGCCCGAATCACTGCTTGATACCCTGAGAAAGAAGGTTAACAGGGCCTGAACCATGTGTGACCCGAGCAAAACCATGCTATTTTGCATGAGGGGGAGTCAATGAAACTGATATCAATGTGTTTCCTGCTGACGGCGTTCCTGCTGAATTTTACCCAGATGCCTGCCATTGCCTCATCACATGACCAGAAAAATCCTTTCGTAGAGGAGGAACAGAGAGGCGCTGAAGTGAAAGCGTCCGGAATGAATACCTCCGGACCGGAAGAGGAGAACTCAGGGGAGGAGACAGAAGAAGAACCGGTAAGGATTGCCGATCCCCTCTATCCGTGGAACAAGGCGATGTACCATTTCAATGATAAGCTCTACTTCTGGCTGCTCAAACCGGTCGCCCAGGGATATTCATCAGTTTTTCCTGAAGATGTCCGGCTGGCGGTCAGCAACTTTTTTTCCAACCTGACTACGCCGGTGCGCGTGGTAAGCAGCATTCTTCAGTTGAAAATGCGGCCTGCAGGGAACGAATTTGTCCGTTTTGTGTATAACTCAACGGCAGGAGTATGCGGGCTTGCAGATGTTGCAAAGACGGATCTGGATATCCGGCGCCGCGATGAAGACCTCGGACAGACACTCGGGAGTTACGGAATCGGTCACGGGTTCTATGTGGTGTGGCCTTTCCTCGGCCCCTCGTCAGTCCGTGATACCGTGGGCAAAGTCGGTGACAGATTTCTCGATCCGGTCAGTTACGTGAATCCGGCGGAAACTGCTGTCGGTATCACCGCATATGACAAGATCAATGAGACCTCGTTTCATATCGGAGATTATGAAGACCTCAAGCAGTCGGCTGTTGATCCCTATATTTCCATACGCAATGCGTATGTGCAGCACAGGAAGAAGAAGGTGGAGGAATAATTAACGCCCTGGACAGGAAAGGAGCAGTTTCTATGTGCATGCGAATCGTTCTTGCCACAGTTTTTTTTGCAGTACTGCTGATGCCGGTAGGGAGCACTGCAGGTGTTGAGTCGCAGGAGTGCAGCCCCGAAGAGATTTTCGAAGCGTGCGATATAAATAAGGACGGGAAGATCAGCAAGGATGAATGGGATATCCTTGATATCAATCAGGATCAGACCATCACAAGCGATGAATGGGACAAGTACAAATACCAGAGCACTGAACAGAAATCAAACCCTTTCCGGATAAAATACTACGATGTGTACGGTGACGGGACAATGGGCAGGGAAGAATTTCTGAAGAATTACCAGAGGCTCCGGTAAAGGAAGAAGGGCTTCATCGTAAAGGACAGGGTTCTGTAACGTCCGATTTGCCTTGCGGAGGCATCACCGGTCAGGTTCATTCAGTTCTTGCCATATCAATGATGCGGCGGGCGTATTCTGTCTTCAGATTCTGCAGGAATACCTCATCGATTGTTCCTTTCCACGTGGTTATTTCAGTGAAGCGTTTTGGTATCGATACCGCATCCGGGTCAAACCCGGTCGCTACACGCATTTTCCACCGCAAACGCTGCACCTCACGAGAAACAGTATCGGCATTTTCTGCGAGGTTACCGTATCCCAGTGAATTCAGGCACTCAGCCAGCAGGTGTTTCGTGTACACGCTGCGTGCGAAGAGGCAGGCGACCATGGAGGTAAGGAAAACCCGCTCCTGCTCGTCCCGGACCAGAAAATCGAGCGCATCAGCCACGTTTTTTCCTTTTGGTTTCTGGTCATAGGAATATCCCGCCGAGTCCAGATGCGAGTGTCGCAGCCCCAAAGCCTGGGAGGCAAAGAATACCTCGCCGGTAGCATACCCTGCCATTTCCTGTCCGAGTACACAGGCAAAATCCTTGCCCCCGTACTGTGAGACAGCCTTCATGGTTCCCTGTCCGAGCAGGCGGTAAAAATCATTCGTCCCACGGGCAAGATGCTGGAGCGCCTCCTTGTACCCCCTGTCATCTCCGAAGCGCAAAGGAACGATCGTCTCTCTGTCTGATATAATGCCTTTTTCGGATGCTTCCGTTGCCCACGCGAGAGATACCCCCGATGACATGACATCAAGGCCCATTTTTTCGGTCATGTCAATGATGGAAAGAACTGCAAAGCAGTCTGTAATGCCAAGCATCGAACCTGTCGCAAAGATCGGCTCATGATCGTAGGAAACCTGTCGGTAGAGGTATCTGTTTTCCTCCCTGAAACGTTCGCGCACAAAACCGATATGGATGCATCCGACAGGACAGCCAGAGCAGGCGGCGTTCCTCAGAAGCGCATCTGCAGCGAACCGCTCACCAGTAATCCCCCCGATCGCAGGATCACTTGTCTGCTGGAGGTTCCGTACAGGAAGTGCCTTCAGATCATTCAGCAGCGCCACATTTGCCGGGGTGCCGAGGTTATGGTACTTGCTCATCATATCGGTGTCGGTAAGCTGACGGTATACCTCCTGGAAGAGTTTGGGGTATTCCTTGTTCACGTCGAGCGGAAATGTCCCGTCACCCTGTATCACAATGCCCTTCAGATTCTTCACGCCCATTGCCGCGCCGCCGCCAAGTCTTCCGAAATGACGATAGGTGTCCACATTGACACATGCCATGGAAGAACCGTTTTCACCGGCAGGCCCGATACGCAGGATGCTCCTGTGGCCTGCGCCTTTGAACATGTGGCGGAGAATTTTCCCTGCAACCTGAACATCCATCCCCCATAAATAGTGCACCTCTTTGAGTTCGAGATGGCGGGATCCCAAATAGAGACAGGAGGGTCTCTGCGCTTTGCCTGTTACGACCAGTGCGTCAAGGTCTGCAAACCTCAGCGCAAGGGCTGAACGCCCTCCGGCATGGCTTTCCGCATACTGGTCATGATACGGGGATTTGAAAGCGTATACAGTCTTGCTCATGAGAGGAAAATAACCGGTCAGCGGGCCGATTGTGAAAATCAGGGGCTGATCAGGATCGTTCCATGGTTTATCGATGTGTGCGAAGCGGTTGAACAGCGCAGCAGCAAGGCCGCTGCCGCCGGCAACAGTGTCCCTGCCCTCAACGGCAAGCACCGACCCCCTGCCCGTTGCAAGGTCGAACCTGAGGACTCTGAAATGGTTCCGTATCATGACTCCTCCTCTTTCGCAGGGACAGTGTCTGTGAGCGGTTCCTCTGTGGTCTTCTCCATTTCTAGGCAGTCATGCGGACAGTATGGCACACACCTGCCGCAATGGATGCATACAAAAGGTTCAACCGATAAATCGAGAAAGATTGCGTTTACCGGACATGCCTTTGCACATTCTCCGCATCGTATGCAGAGCTTTTTCCGAACGACCACTCCTCCTCCCCTGCGCTGCGAATATGCTCCCGTAGGGCAGGCAAGGACGCATGGAGCAGGGTTGCATGCAAGGCAGGTCTTTGCTTCAAAACCGGTAGACAGGCCCCCGGATGATGCGATGCGGATACCGGCGGTGTCCCAGGAAAGGCGCTTATGGACAAGCCGCGCACAGGCCAGCGAGCATGAGTGGCAACCGATACAGCGCTCCATCCGCGGAGCGGTCAATATTTTCATTCTGTATTTCCTTTCTACTGATTCCGCAGCGTTTTCCGCTTTCTGTGTGTGCTAACGGGTCAGGTCAATGATTTCCATGCGGTTGTTTGCATCAGGCCGTTTCGAAGACGGCCCTTCGGTGAGCACCGCGAGTTTCCCCTTTACGTCATGTGAACGCAGCCATTCTTTTATAAAAGAATTCCAGTGATCGGGGTGGGTAGATTCATTGATGGGGTAAACCCCGTATGAGAACTGGAGACGCTGGCACGTTGCTTCCTGCGAGCTGACAGCAATGATCCATACGGGGAGCCTGAACCTTGTGATGCTCCTTGCTGTGGCTCCGCTGCGGGTGGGAACGAACACCGCTGCCGGAAGAATCCGTTCCAGTGTTGACTCGACACTCAGGGCAATCAGGTCTGTCAGACTGACCTTTTCATGCCGGCTGATGGTTCTCAGGGCTTCTCTGACATGATACACCGTCCGGTGTGGTTCGACAGCTTCAGCGATTCTGGCGAGCATCGAGACTGCCTCAACAGGGTATTTCCCCATTGCAGATTCTCCGGACAGCATGACACAGTCAGTTCCGTCAAGGATGGCGTTGGCGACATCGGTTGCCTCAGCCCGGGTAGGACGTTTGTTTTCGATCATTGACTCAAGCATCTGTGTTGCGGTAATCGCCGGTTTCCCGGACAGGTTAGCTTTATTCATCAGCTGCTTCTGAAAGAGGGCGATCTGTTCAATGGGTATCTCGACCCCGAGGTCTCCCCTTGCGATCATTATCCCGTCGGCTTCCTGAAGGATTTCGTCGATATGGTTCAGAGCGTTTGCCCGTTCAATCTTTGCAATGATGAATATGTTGCGGCCGAGTGATTCTGCCGCATTGCGGACAGCAGTAATGTCCGCTCCTGACTCGACGAATGACTGGCTGACCGCATCTACTCCCTGTTCAATCGCAAATTTCAGGCATTCATGGTCACGGTCGGTGAATGCGCTGATGCCAAGCTCAATGCCCGGAAGGTTGATCCCCTTATGGGAGCGCAGCTCTCCGCCGACAAGTGTTGTACACACAACATCATCACCCTGAATTTTGCGTACCTCAAGCTGGATTATGCCGTCGTTCAGGAAAAGGGTATCTCCGGGCCTGACAACCTGCGAAAGACGTATAAAGGTGACCGAGGCCTTTCCCTTGTCTCCGATCATTTCCTTCGCCGTAAGCGTAAACATGTCTCCCGGCAACAATTCAACCGGCTCTTTGTTCAGGCGTCCGATACGCATTTTGGGTCCGGGGAGGTCAGCCATGATCGCAATCCGTCTCCCCGTTGACTGTGCTGCTGAGCGGAGGTTTTCTATAACTTTTTTATGTCTGTCGAAATCTCCATAGGAGAAGTTCAGCCGGGCGATGTTCATGCCTGCGCGAACCAGCTGTACCATAACCTCCTCGGATTCAGAGGCAGGGCCAATAGTGCAGACAATTTTTGTCTTATTTGCCGGTAATTTCATAGGTGTCATGTGCCATGTGTCGTGCGTTATGTACTATTGTAATAAAAAATGGCTCCGAGGGAAAGCACGAGGTTGAGATGACGGCTGATACAGGCAGTACAAAACCTCTTTGCCTGTGGAAATGTGTGCGCAGAATGGATGAATAGCATGAGCTTCAGCAGCGCGGTCTTCACGGCAAAAGACCGTTTTCTGCTTCCGTGAATGAATAATTCTTATATACTATGACATGGACAATGAGAAACTTGACGATATCCTGGGCATCACCAGGTGTGTGCGCTGCGGTCACAGGCTTGAGGGTGAAATCGAATGTCCATTCTGCTCGCTTTTTCCTGATACAAAGCCCTCGCGGACTTTTCGGAAAATGGGGTATCTTACGGCATGCTTTCTTACCTCTCCGCTCAGCATTTATTTTGTCGCCAGAAACAGGAAGCTCACCATCGTTGAGAAGATCATGGCGTCTTCCGGCTGCTTTCTCTGGCTAGGACTTTTCTTGCTGTGGTGTTAGGAGAAAGTATTGACAAAGAGAAGAAATACTGTATTCTCTAATGTAAGAGATCTCGGTGAGATACCTCATGCATCTGTGAATCGCCTGAAAAGGATTGCATCACCGGGGTGTTTTTGGCGGCAGGAATGTGACGTTAGGAGAAACAATGAAGCAGCCTGCTTTTTACTTTTACTATATCCGGAGGATAACCAGTGAAAAAAATAATGGTAGTGTGCCTGTTGTTTGTTTTTTCAGTGCTGTTGTCAAACGTTGTACACTCAGCTGAAAGCCCTTTGCTCGGGATTAATAATTTTGGACTGAAGGTGGATTATATTCAGTTCTTTGACGACAATAATGATAACAGCTTTTATTTAGGATTTGAAGGGTATAAAGAGATAGCAGAAAATTTCTATTTAGGGGCTGAGGCGGGGTATGTGAGCACCGACGGGAACCTTGAGACTTTTGAGTCAGACATCGACTCTGACCTTATTTTTATTCCTGTGGAACTGAACGTGAAATATGTGCGAAAGGTATTTTCGGGATTTGTTCTTGGTGTTGGCACAGGTATTTCCTATAACTATGCAAAAGAAGACCTGCCCAGCTCATACACCTCAGACACTATCGATGACTGGGTCTTCGGCGGGCAGCTTTTTGCGGACATGAATTACACGGCAGGTCAGTTTTTTTTCGGAATCCATAGCAAGGTTCATCTGACCGACAAAGGCAAGGACAGTGCAAACAATTACAGTAACTTGAGGTTCGGCGGGCAGATCGGGGTGATGTTCTAACCCTGACATGATTTGCAGGCAATTAGGTGCGATGCCTGAATGGCAGTGGCGCCGAATCAGGGATAATGGCAACAAGGTAACAATCTGTAGACATTAAATTAATCATGTGCTAATATAATGCATAAATAAAGCGCTCCCGAGAAAGCCAAACCCTTTGTGAAAAGGGGACAGAAAGCGACGGGTCTTAACTCACAAAAGACAGCCGGGCTGCCGAAGGATATTGACTTTGGTATGCCCGGTTTCTGTTTTTTGCTTTGAGAGAGAACATGGGGAAAAAAATTCTTAATGAACAGAAAAGATGTCCCTTTACCCTCGATCCTTTTGAAGAATGCTCAACCAGAAAGACCGTTAGCAAAAAACCATGCCCGTTTACCCTTGAGCCCTGTTCTCTGATGATTCCTGAATATTTCACGATGATCACATTTCCGGACGTTCGGGATATAATCTGTTCATCCGCAGGGAAAACAGTTCACTGAGACAATGCGCTTTTTGCCTGTCCCGTTCTGTATGTGAGGCTTCTGGAACAGTATCCTTCACTTTGCTCCCCGAGATATTTGCATCTTTTCTGCAGTAATCGTCAAATGGAGACATAATTCATGTTGTTGAAGCTAACATCACAAATAACTTGATAATTTTTACAAAAGAGATTTTAATATACAAAACATGAAATTCCATGTTTCCGTACTATGGGCCTGATGGGAAAAAAGGAAAAGCTCAAAAAGGAATTAACCGGGGAAGAGAAAAAGAATATGCCCCTTTATTCTATCGGGGTGGTTGCCAGTATTATCGGGATTACGGAACAGACGCTCAGGCTATACGAAAAACATGATCTGATAAAACCTGCAAGGAGAAAAAAGAACAGGTTCTATTCAGAAAATGACATCAAATGGCTCCAGTGCATGAGAGACCTTCTGCATATAAAGAAAATCAGCCTGGAGGGTATTAAAAAACTGCTTAATTATGCACCTTGCTGGGAGATTACCGATTGTCCCGAGGAACGAAGGGGCAAATGCTCTGCATTTGTTGATAAGACAAAGCCCTGCTGGGAACTGAACAGAATGATATGCAACAGGGAATCCGGCAAGATGTGCGGTGAGTGCATTGTATTCCTGTCCAAGTCCGCAAAAAAATAACCCTGCACGTTAGCCAAGAGTATTCTTCGCTTTATGGCATCGAACACTCTGTAAATCCGCGCTGATACCGCATCTCATCTGCATTAAGGAAGAAATTCATGAATAATACAGGTTAGTTCTGCGTGCATTACTTGCAGTGCTGCGCCGCCCAATAGATTCTGTTTATCAGTTTGAATACATGCGGCTTATGAAGGTTGGTGGTACTGCACGGTAATCTCATATGCAATACTTGCGTGGTCAGGGGAGAGCGCATCACCTGTTCCATGACAGACGAGTTTCCCTTTTTTTGATCTTTTGTGAGATTTTATCATGCGTTTGATTTCAGGCGTCAGATCAAAGCCGCCATTGACACAGCCTTTTATCACACAATCCATATTGAAATACGCATGCCGGGAAGGCCAGTAATTGACTTTGCGGACCATGAGAACCGGATTTGCACCCTTATGGTAATAGGTCATTTCAACCACTATGCCGGCAACCTGCGGAAACATCTCTGAAATCAACCCGGATTCAAGTCTCCGTCTCCTGTTCAGCTCAATGGTTTCTTCATAATTTTGTTTGTGTGCCATTGATCCCCCGAAATAGAAAGCCCCCCTTCGGCAAAGGGGGGCTGCTGCTGGCTACAGTTTTACGACATTGATGGCCTTAAGACCTTTTGGTCCTGTTTCGGTGTCGAAACTGACCATATTGCCTTCACTGAGTGACTTGAATCCGTCGCCCTGAATAGAAGAATAGTGTACGAAAACGTCAGTACCATCTTCTCTCGTGATAAAGCCGAATCCTTTTGACTCATTAAACCACTTTACCTGTCCTTTAGACATCTGGCTTGCCTCCTTGTGCATAGACTAAAATTTCATCAGGTCCTGAACAAAAAAAGCCACAAAGCTAAAAGTCTTTGTGGCCTCGTTGATGACAAAAACTTCTGAAACTTCGATGATATAATGCCACAGCGACCGGAAAAAGTCAAAAAATTTCAGATATGGACAGCTTTCCGGTCCGTGTGGAAGTGGAGGGCTCCCGGAATACCTGCCGGGAACATGCGTACAGAAATGTCCAATGTGTCCGGATAGGGGAATATGTGACTTATCTGTGACCAGCGGCTGCTATACTATATGCAACAATGTAATTCCTTATAATTCTGCATGCGATACTGTGGAGGTGAAGGCAGAAACACCCGACGGGGAAATATTTTTGTCTCAATAGTCATGAATCAGCATTTATACAGAGATCCGGGGTATATTCAGTTACTGCGCGAACACCTTTCTGTAATCAGAAAGGTGTTATTTGAGGAAGAGTGTGCATCCTCCCCGCATCCTGAAAAACGCTCAACCCCTCTGTTACTGGATTCGATCAGGTATCTGGAAAAGGAAAAGGAGCATCTGCCCCAGATATACAGGGAAGCAATAGATAATGTAATAAAAGAAGTCCGGGATAACATTGGAACGTAAGCACGTGCCATAAGCACGCTGCTGTGACTGTCATCTACCCCATATTATTGATAAATTTTTCTGATTCTACTGAGGACAGAGTATTTTTGCTTATTCTTGGTCGTTCCTTCCAGCGAGGCGTTTGCCTCTTTATTTTCACATAATGTATTTGACTATCAGCAAAAGAATCCGCTTAAATACTCTATCCTCAGCACCCGTCAGAGCCTTCCCATCATGAGCAGTGCATCCTCATCCGGATTTCCATAATATTTTTTTCTTATGGTCTCGGCGGTAAAACCAAAAGATTCATAAAATTTTTGTGCAGACGTGTTGGAAACCCTTACTTTGAGATACAGAAAAACGCAGCCTTTTGCTCTTAATGCCGCCATGACTTCATTCATGAGGGCAGTCGCGACATTTCTCCTCCTGAAATCCGGATGTACGGCAAGCGTGAGGATATGGGATTCGTGAAACCGGAAGGTCGCACAAATGTACCCGATAACCTTTCCCTCGAAGACCGCAACCTTTCCCGCTGCATGTTTGGTATAAATCTGATCGAGAAAAAAATCCCTTGTATACGGCGAAGTGAATGAGACCTGCTCCATCTCCCATATTGCAGGGATATCTTCTTCCCGGATATCGCGCACAACCAGCTTATCCATTCAGCCTGACCATACATATGCAGGTGTCACATGGATGCTCAATAATGTGTTTTTCCCCATATGTCACAGATAATCCCTGTTTCATTAAGTATACCCGAAGGCAGCCCTGAGATGAAGACAGGCGCCGCTTGGGCTGTATACCGGCATCTGCCGGAAGGCGTATTCAGCCAATGGAAACAGCGATGCGGTTCAGGCGATGGTTCATTTTCACCATAGCAGTTGTGTTATACTCAAAAATGTGAATACAAATGATTCTGCCGGCTGGTCTGATACGCTGCGGACGGGCAGAGCCGGCACATAACAGAGGACAATACCCATGTCATACCGAGCTTCGTTTCAGTGTATCAACGAACAATGCCTTGCACGCTATCCGCTTAACTCCATCATTTATCGCTGCGAGGCATGTGGGTCCCTGCTGGAGATTCAGCACGATATCAAGGCACTTGCACGCCGCGATGCGAAATCATGGAAGAAGCTCTTTGATGAACGCTACAAATCTACCGAGTGGCCTTACGGGTCAGGAGTCTGGGGCAAGAAGGAATGGGTCCTGCCACAGGTTGCCAATGAGAATATCGTCTCGCTATATGAGGGCGGCACGAATCTCTTCTGGGCTGAACGATTCGGCAAGATGCTCGGTCTGGATGAACTCTGGATCAAGCTTTGCGGGAATTCCCACAGCGGTTCGTTCAAAGACCTCGGCATGACCGTCCTCGTATCGCAGGTCAAGCAGATGATCAGCGAGGGCGCGCCCATAAAGGCGGTCGCATGTGCATCAACCGGCGATACCTCTGCCGCACTGGCTGTGTACTGTGCCGCTGCCGGCATACAGTCCATTGTGCTCCTGCCAAAGGGAAAGATCTCGATAGCCCAGCTCGTCCAGCCGATTTCCAACGGTGCGTTGGTGCTTTCACTGGATACCGATTTTGACGGATGCATGCGTGTGGTGCAGGAAATTACCAATGACGAGACGATTTATCTTGCCAATTCAATGAATTCTCTGCGAATTGAGGGCCAGAAGACGGTCGGCATCGAAATCGTGCAGCAGTTTGACTGGGAGACCCCTGACGTGATCATTATTCCGGGTGGCAACCTCGGGAATGTCTCGGCTCTCGGAAACGGAATGATCATGATGCACGAACTCGGTCTTATCAAAAAGCTGCCCCGTATTGTTGTTGCACAGGCAGAAAAAGCGAACCCGCTCTACCGTGCATATCTGAAAAATTTCGAGACCTTCGAACCTATCCAGGCAGAGAAGACACTTGCCAGTGCAATTCAAATAGGAAATCCGGTCAGCATTGCAAAGGCTATCCGCACACTGAAAAGGTTCAACGGAATCGTTGAACAGGCCTCCGAACAGGAACTGGCTGACGCTGCTGCACTCGGCGACAAGACAGGGATGTTTAATGATCCCCATACCGGGGTTGCGCTGGCGGTGCTGATCAAGCTGCTTGGTGACGGAAAAATAGACAAATCCGAACGCGTAGTGGTCATCTCCACCGCACACGGGCTGAAGTTTACTGACTTTAAGGTCCGCTACCACGAAGGGACGCTGGATTTCCCCAGCCATTTCGCAAACAAACCAATAGAGCTTCCCCCCCGCGTGGATGCGGTTAAGGAAGCGCTCCAGCAGGTTTTGCAGAAGAGGAGAAAAACGATGTCAAAAAAACCTTCTAAACCCACAAAATGGAGACCGGCCACGCTCGCGATCCATGGTCTGGGGCGTACGCCCAAGGCTCACTATGCGGTATCAACCCCGATCGTCCAGACGTCCAATTACTATTTTGATTCCACTGCCCAGGTGCTGGAGTTCATGAAGTCCAAAAGCGAGGGTCGGGTCCTGCGTGAGCATGAATACGGCCGCTATGGAAATCCGACACAGCAGGAATGCGAACGCAAGCTTGCGGCCATAGAAGGTGCCGAACGTGCAATGCTGTTCTCAACCGGGATGAGCGCGGTGATTTTGACTCTGCTTGCGTACATGAAGCGTGACGGGCATATCATTTTCACCAATGACTGCTACCGTCAGACACGCGACTTTGCGACAAACCTGCTGGCTGAGTTCGGCGTTCAGGTATCTCTGGTCGACCCGACCGCGAGTGCCATTGCAAAAGCGATACAGCCCAATACCAACATCGTTTTTACTGAATCCCCGACCAATCCGTACCTTCGCATTCTGGATATCCCTGCGGTTGTGAAGGTCGCGAGGAAGCACCGGGTAATGACGATTATCGATGCCACACTGGCCACCCCTTTCAACATCAAGCCTCTGGATATGGGCGTTGATATCGTAATCCATTCTGCCACGAAGTATCTCGGCGGCCACAATGACCTTCTGGCAGGGGTAACCCTCGGCAAATACGATCTTCTGAACGAGCTCAATCGCATACAGCGGATGATCGGCGCCACCCCCGGGCCGTTAACGTGCTTCCTACTCGAACGGGGGCTGAAAACATTCTCCCTTCGCATGGAGCACCACAACCGCGCCGGGCTCGCGATCGCCCGTATGCTTGAATCTCACCCCAAGATCGAGAAGGTCTGGTATCCCGGCCTGGAATCACATCCGGATCACCGTATTGCAGTCGAGCAGATGAATGGGTTTGGCAGCGTTGTTACCTTCCTGCTCAAAGGAGGAGACAAAGAGACCTGCAAGTTCATTGACTCGCTCGACCTCTTCCTGATTACGCCAAGCCTTGGCGGAAGCGAGAGCCTCGTGACACAGATGGCAACAATGTCATTTTTCGATTATCCCGAGGATGTCCGCCGGTCGATCGGCATGGTTGACAACCTTGTCCGCCTTGCTCTGGGACTGGAGGACGTAAATGACCTCATTGCAGACCTGAAACAGGCACTGGAAAAGATATAATTGTTGTTCTGTGCTCAGGACATGTGTCCGGAAGGTGAACACTGAAGCTTTGCTGACCGCCCATTGTTCCTGTCTTTTGGAAGAATGGCGCTCGATGTATTGTGCTCATCCGCAATCCCTGAGATCAAGCCGGACTCCTTAATATTTTGTATGTTCGGGTTTTTCAACATTATGCTTGAATTTCTCTCCTTTCTTACGTATAGTTTTAAAGTATAATTACTTAACATTTAAATATACAAAAGAACTAACCAGGAGGACGTATATAGGGGGGATTGTGTTCACTGTTAAAAAAAATTACTGTTGTTCCGGCAAAATCAGTAAAAATTCAAATCCCGTTAATATTAATCGCAGTGTTTCTCATCAACCTTAGAGCAATGGCTGACCCGCGCGTGCAGGACCCGTCAAACGGCGGCATGAATTATTCGAACGGCATAATTGTTCCATGTATCAGAAAGGAGATCGCATAAACATGAAAAAGATATTTTTTCTGCTCGCTGTCATTATTGGACTGGCATTGCCGGTTTCAGTTCGGGCTGACGCAGTTTTGACGGTCACCCCGCTGACATGGAATATTATCGGTCTCGATAGCAACAGCCCTGCGACCGGACCTTCCCGTTTTCCGGTCGGAGCAAGGATTTGCAACACAGGCACAACGGCGGCTTCAAACGTTGCGGTCAACTTTGCATGGGACGATGGGGCTGATCTGTATGCCGGTAACCCCTATATTAATTTGCGTTCCGGTTCGTTGTCATCGATTACCATCCCATCGATATCCCACATTACACCCAATAATTGTGCTGATGCATATTTTGAGGCAGAGGTTGCGAAGATTGCAGCAGCATTTGACAAGACCCGCCGCTATCATATCACGGCGACTGATTCTCTGGGAGCAACGGGCACATCTCCACGGCCCCGCGAACTTTATGTTGAGCGCCTGATTTCTCAGAACCGTAATTCCATTTCAAAGATTGAACTGGATGGCGTCTCAATCCCTGCAGGCGGAACCATGACCCTCATGGTCGGAAACACTTACACGATAAAATTATACGGCGGCACTGCAACACAGGGGTATGAGCAATTCGAGGCTTTCATCAATTTTCCAAATACCATCTTTCAAATTCTTTCCGTCAGCACAACCTATTCTGCGAATACCTCCATTTATGTTTCTAACCCAAACGACAAACTCTATGCCGACGCATGTCTGTGGGATAACAATCCTAACAGTCCAAATTATCGTTCTTGCATCGGTGTGGCGGGCAAGACAGGCGGTAGCAATGTGGTTACTACATACACGGTAAAGATACTGAGCGGAGGGGGAACAAGCCAGACTCTCAACAGCCTTCTCTATGATTTTTCAGGAAGCAGTTTTCACTATAACGCAGATTACGGAGTCGGCGCGCGCATTGTGAATATCGTGGGGCCGTCGTCAATAACGATAGCCAAGACCTTCAGCCCCAAGGCGATTGCTCCGGGTGGGACTTCCACGCTGACATTCAAACTGACCAATCCGACTCCGGAGACTGTAACCGGAGTGAACTTTGCTGATACATTCCCTGCGAATTTGGTTGTGCACAGCACCCCGGGCGTTTCCTATAACGGCTGCGGCGCAGGAGCATTTTCCCCTGTACTGACAGGCGGCGAACCGTCCGTCTCTTTCTCAAACGGAACACTCCTGCCAAACACTGTCTGCACGATCACGGTGACCGTTACTGCTCCGGCAGGCACGTATCCGAACACAACCGGAAATCTTTTTATCAACGGGACAACAGACACCGACAATAACGCGAGTGACACGCTGACGGCCTCGAGCGCACCTGCCTGTACCCCCGGGCAGACACTGGTAACCTGGACGGTGCCGGTCGGTTCCACGAACCCTCCGGATACGGCGACAGGAGGAGCAGGAAGTCCTACTGTAAATAACACCGGCTGTCCTAACGACCAGTTTATGATACCAAGGAATTAGGGAAATAGGGTGACACTCCAAATTGGGTTAGACGAAAGGAGTGTCATCGATGGAACAAGTAGAGAGTATTCAAAAGAGTGGTACAAAGAG
>JBFMCL010000036.1 GCA_040754395.1 Nitrospirota bacterium
CCGAGAATATCGTGTATACTCTGTTCATGGTCTGTTCCTCCTTGCTGGTATAGGGTTTGGTCACCACTATTTTCCAACAAGTATAAAGAACAGACCGATATTTATAAATATTTACCGGACACTAATGTAAACATGGTATTATTTTGATAAATAGTGAGAGGAAAATATGAAAACTAAATTTAATATGATCTATTGGAAGGGGGATAAATTTTGGGTAGGCAAACTACTCGAACATCCGGAAATTATGACACAGGGGGCAACACTGGAGGAACTTGAAGAAAACATGAGAGAAGCATATATAATGATGACGATGGAAGATGTTCCTAAAAAACATAAGGTTAAGAAACTTGAATTGGCAGTATGAAGAGAAAGGACCTCATCAGGAGGTTAACCGATGAAGGATGCATTCTCGTAAGACATGGTAGCCGACATGATCTCTATAAAAATCCAACCACTGGCAAGAAACAGCCTATCCCGAGGCACAACGAAATAGACGACAATCTTGCAAAACACATAATAAAAGAACTGACATAACAAAAACATTCTGCCGACCGGGCATAGCCTCAGTGGTTATTGAGATTCCGTTGAAGACTACTGATGAACGATATAACAAAAGCAAGGAGACCCGGACAGGAACAAAAACGGGTAAATATTGATTTCCCATTATGGATGATTCAGTTATTGGATAAAGAAGCAAAGCGTTTGGGAGTGCCTCGACAATCCATAATCAAAGTCTGGGTAGCAGAACGTCTTGAAAGGTCATCTTGAATATGACTGATGTTAACAAGTCACTCCACAGGATGCGGCATTACGGCTGCTGCACCTGTGAGTTCAGTCGTTATAAGTAAAATAAATAATGGAAATTGTCGGAAATAAAATAAAATTAATACCTGCTAGACAGATAGACCGTGAAAAAATATATAGTTGGCTTTGCCAATCAGACCTAACCTCCTCTATAATGGGGCCTCCTAAATACCCTGATCACCCAATACCTACATTAGAAAATTTTTGCAACGAATATCCTTTATCTTTTTTCAATGCATCTGGTGACGGAAAAGGCAGAGTTTTTATTATTACAGCAAATGGTGAAGAAGTAGGTACGGTGGGTTACGATCTTCTTGATAAAGAAAAGGACAGAGCCGTACTGGATATATGGATGAAAGCAGAACAATATTGTGGGCACGGTTATGGTAGCGACGCTCTAAATACTCTTTCTTCCTATATACATAACAATTATGGTATTTCTAATTTGTTGATATCCCCATCGGAAAGGAATAAACGTGCGGTAGCAGCTTATAAAAAAGCTGGATTTGAATACGTAAAAACTATGGCCAAAAAAGAACAAGAAAAAGAGTTCGGATTATCAGAATACAATGATAATCTATTAATGATAAAAAGGCTTATAACAAAGCAATCCAGCTGACCCTCACCCGCGCTTCGCTTGGTTCGGGCAGATGATTTTTGTGTTATGCTCACAAATATAAGGCGAAGATTGATTGGCATATCAATATGCATGCCTCTTCATGCCTACCTCGCAAGAATTAACCATGTCAGAAGATTATTGCTTGTATTATTAATTATGATAAGTTATTATATTTAATAATGTGGCACATAAAAGAACATCATTATATAGCAAAGCAGTGTCTTAAGTTGCCGCAGTCGATAGTAAGGAAATATGAACTTTGGAAGAACATTGTTTTTCGGCATGGCCCTGAAAAGGTAAAAGAGTTTCCCGGATTTCATGATGAGAAGTTGAAAGGAGAGCGCAAGGGGCAGCGATCGTCACGTTTGAGCAGCCAATATAGGGTTATCTATACCGTAGAAAAAGATATAGTTACTGTTTTGGTGATGGAAATAACGCCGCATAAATATTAGGAGGATCAAATGAAAGCTTTAAAAAGTGTTTACAGGCCGGCAAAGTCCCATGCTGTTCTAACAACAGGCGAGACTATTCGGATGCTCCGCGAATTGAAAGGTTGGACTCAGGCCGAACTTGCACGCCGGTCTGGTATAAGTGTAACGAATATAAGCCTTTTGGAAAATGAGAAAATAGAAATTGGCAAAAAGCGTGCTGAGCAACTTGCAAAGTCATTTGACATCCATCCTGCAATAATTATGTTCCCGGAGTATGAAGCAAGGGAAATCGAAAGGGCAGCATAACATTTCACTCCACAGGATGCGGCAAAGTACCCGCCGCACCTGTGAGTTCAGGCGTTACATAAAATTACCAATCAATAATTTAGCGTCTTGACGCTTTGCCCCGTCATAATGGCATATTAAAAAATCAGATTTAGGTATTTGCACGTCACTTCATTACCGCGCCGTTTCCTGCAGAACTCACCATGCGTGCATATCGTGCAAGATAGCCTTTTGTGATCTTGGGCCTGACAGGCTTCCAAACACTGAGCCGCTCTTTTATCTCCCTGTCGGATAACAGGGCATCGATTCTTCTTTTCGGGATATCGATCTTTATCCTGTCACCGTCCCTGAGAATCGCGATCGTCCCGCCTTCCATTGCTTCAGGTGAGATATGCCCTATGCAGGGGCCTCTTGTACCACCCGAGAATCTCCCGTCAGTGATCAAAGCGACTGATTCGCTCAGGCCCATCCCTGCGATTGCGGCTGTTGGCGAGAGCATTTCTCTCATGCCGGGACCGCCTTTCGGACCTTCATACCTGATCACCACGACATCTCCTGCCCTGATTTTTCCGTTAAGGATTGCCTTCATGCCGTCCTCTTCGGAATTGAATACCTTTGCCCTGCCTTCAATCTTCATCATCTTCTGACTCACCGCAGACTGTTTCACCACCGCTCCGTCAGGCGCGAGGTTTCCCCTGAGTATCGCTATCCCGCCTTCTTTGTGATATGGCTTGTTTAACGGTCTTATCACGTTTTCGTCAACAACAATCGCGGCATCAGCGATACCGAAAATTTTTCTGCCACTGACTGTGGCAGCATTATTCAGATTTTTTCGCAACCGTTTCATTACCGCAGGGATACCCCCTGCCCAGTCGAGGTCCTCGAGGTAATGCTCTCCGCCGGGAAGCATATTGGCGATATGCGGGGTCTTCCTGCTCAGGATATCAAATGTCTCCAGCGGGAGGTCAACCCCGGCGTCATGAGCGATTGCGGGAATATGCAGAACAGTATTCGTCGATCCCCCGAGTGCAAGATCGACCATAATTGCATTTTCGAAGGACTTCCGTGTCATTATTTTTCGCGGGGTTACATTATCTTTTATTAAGGTAACGATCCTCTGTCCGCTTTCAAACGCGATCCTTCTTTTGTCAGCCGATACCGCGAGCGCGGTTGCGCATCCCGGAAGGCTCATGCCGAGGGCCTCAGTGATACATGCCATGGTGTTGGCGGTGTACATGCCCTGGCATGATCCGGCACCGGGGCATGCGCATATCTCAAGGGCATCCAGCTCATCCTTCTTCAGAAGGCCTTTCTTGTATTTCCCTATCGCCTCAAAGGTGTCATTGACCAGGGAGAGCCGCCGCCCTCTCAGACGGCCGGAAAGCATGGGACCGGCAGTCACCACAATAGCCGGGATATTAATCCTTGCCGCAGCCATGAGCATTCCGGGGGTAATCTTGTCACAGTTGGTCAGCAGCACAAGCCCGTCAAGCTGATGTGCCTGGGTAATCGTCTCGACCATATCCGCAATAAGTTCCCTTGACGGCAGTGAATAATGCATTCCGGTATGCCCCATGGCGATACCGTCGCAGATGCCCGGGATTCCGAACATAAACGGATACCCTCCTGCGGCATGGATTCCCTTTTCTATGAATCTTTCGAGGTCCCTCATGCCGATGTGCCCGGGAATGATATCGGTAAAACTTGTGGCAACGCCGATAAACGGTTTTTTCATTTCGCTTTTCGATATTCCCGTCGCATAGAGAAGCGCCCTGTGCGGCACCCGCTCAAGTCCCTCTTTGATGATCCTGCTTCTCATAATAGCCCCCCTGAATATAGGTTAGAAACAAAAACTGAGAAATATGAAATGAGTCTGAAGATGCATCATTGCCCATTTCTTACTTCTCAGTTTTCAGTTCCGGGTTAATTCAGTGCGCTCTGTTTCTTGTATTCTCTTACCAGCTCTGCCATCCTGTCTTTTTTAAGGAGTTTCTGCTTCTGGATCCTTTTCCTCTCGAACTCTTCTTCAGGGGTAAGGTAGCGCTTATTGTCAATCTCTGACAGGAGTGAGTCAAGACTCCTGTGTTCCTCGCTCAGCTTCTTGAATTCTTCGTTTTCTTTTTTCAGGAGTTCGACAATTTCTTGCTCTTTCAATGTTGCCTCCTTTTTGGATGAATATATATAGCTCTGTGAGCCTGACATCATTAGCGAATAAGCGTTTATGAGGATATTCTCAGTCTGAATTATATCTCCTTGGCAATCCTTTCTGCAAGTTTATACGAGTTTTCTATGCAGTCATTGACTCCGATGCCCTGATATGCGTTTCCGGTTATGTACAATCTGCTGAAACGGCTGCATGCCTCAGAGATTCTCTCGAGTATTTTTTCGTGTTTCGGTGCATACTGCGGGATGCCTTTTTCGTGTTTATACACCTTTGTAAAATCGGGCTGGACATCTATTCCCATTATATCTTTCAGTTCATCCATGACAAGATCCCTGAGTCTGTCATCATCTTCAAGTGCAAGATCCGATCTTCTTACCCCTCCGAGCATGCTCCTGAGCAGCACATGGCCGTCCGGAGCCCTGTTCGGGAATATGCTCGAATCCCAGAGCGTACCGAGTATCTTTCTTCCTTCCCTGCTCGGGATCAGGAACCCAAAACCGTCGAGCGGATGCCTGATCCTTTCCCGTCTGTAGCCGAAACATACCACAGAGATCGAGGGATAAGGGATTTCGTTGAGGGTTGATGCAAGGTCTTTGGCAAGGTCTTTCACCATAGCGGATGCCTCAAACGCAGGAGTGGCAAGGACGACGCCTCTGGTTTCTATCGTCGAACCGTCCGAAAGGCTGACGTGATACCTGTCCCCTTTTTTATCGACTGAAACCCCCTTCACCCCTGTCTTCAAACGGGTTCCGAGAAACTGTGTCAGCGTTCCTATCATCACTTCCATCCCATCGAAGAAGGAAGTCAGAATACCGCCCGGTCCTGCGCCCACCTTTTCCCCGGTCTTTCTGGCTTCTTTTTTAAGTTTGATCATCCCCCGTATCAGACTTCCGTATTTCTGCTCGAGATTGTATACCTTCGGGAAACAGCTCCTGAGGCTCATCTTTTCGGGGTCACCGGCATAAATACCTGATGCCATCGGGTCGATCAGTTTTTCATACGCCTCTCTGCCCAGCCGTCTTATTGCGAACTCTGCGAGAGTTTCGTCGTTTCCACCGCCCCTGGGAGCGAATATCTCCCAGATGATTCTGAGTCTGCCGGAAAGCGAGAGAAGGTTGGAACCGAAAAATGACGCAGGGGATTCAGGCAGCCGATGAAGAGTGCCGTCGGAATAAATAAACCTTTTTCTTGAGTTTTCGTTGCTCCGCAATGCAGAGAGGGAGAGTTTCGAGACGAGTTCGAGGGTTTTGGGCCTGTTGTCGAGAAACCCGTTGACGCCCCCCTCACATAAATACCCGTTGGATTTATCAGTCCAGATCTTCCCTCCGGCCCTATCCCCTGACTCGATGACGGTAATCTCTAGGGAAGGCGAACGTTCAAGCAGAAAATAGGCTAGTGAAAGGCCGGTGATTCCTCCTCCGATGATGACCAGGTTCATAGTAGTTCACTTCAATATTAGCATAAAAGGTGTGAAGACGCCATCTCATGTTTTTCTGCTGTCCTCACAGCAGGGAGGGATGCGGGCGACAGATCTGTCAACCCCCTGATTCTGCTGACCGGTCCCTGGTCGCCAGGGAAAGAAAGAGTTTCCTGTCATGAGAATACAGAATAAGCCCGTCACTCTCAAACGAATCAAGAACGGATTCCACCTCATGAAGGGAAAGTCCGAGAGTTTCCGCTACCCTGACGATCTCCTGTGATACTTCGACGGCAGAGAGATACACCCGGCCTTCGAGCGGACTGAGCAGACGGGTGTGTACTTTCCCGTCGCGGTTTGTCTCGATCTGAAAGCCGCCTAAGGTTTCCCTGAAAACCATGTAATTCTCTGCAGGGTTTTTGCTTTTGATCTCCTCGACCGCATTGCGTATTGTCCCTGAAATTCTGTACTGTTCGTCATCATTAGAGAACTCATATGGATACGGGTAATTCGAATATGAGGGCATGCTGAAGTCCTCGAAAATCAGGGAGAAGATCGAAGCGCTGTGTTTTCTGATACCATAACTTTCACTGTTCAGATATACGGGACAATCCGTAGGCAGATAAAACTCGCCCGGAAATATCTGGATATTCTCGCTCACGAGTATGTGGGCTATGCGTTCCATAACCCTCAGATTTTCTCTCATGTCGTGTTCACTCATCATGGGAAAACAGGTGAAAAGGTTGAATTGCACAGGCACCTTCAGTTCGGCAACCGCTTTCAGAACCTCTACATTCTTCAGCGCGGTTACCCCTTTGTTCATAAGCTGCAATATCCTTTCGCTGAATGTTTCGATGCCGATCTGGAAGTTTGAGGTCCATGTGCCGAAACGCAGTATGGATGCCAGCACGTCCCTGTTTATTCTGTCCGCCCTGAATTCTGCATAGATGAAATTGAAATATTTCCCCTCGAGGTAATGCGAGATATCAATAATCAATTGCGGGTCTTTCAGCGCGTCAGAGTCGAGAATGAAGAAATTTCTGAGGTCTCCGGAAATGTTCTGGTAGTATGCAAATTCGTCTTTCAGGCGGTCTGCAGTCTTTGTCTGGCAGGTGATATTGTATGATTCATCGGGACAGAACGTGCATCGCTTCCAGGGACAACCCCTGCCGAATTCCACGGGAAGAATGATTTCGGAAAGTTCAACCGGGAAGTTTTCAAACGGGTATTGGGGAAAAGGAAGGGCATTGAGGGAGACATTCGGGCTGTATGAGGTTTTCGCGATATTGCCGCCGGGATCTCTACAGATCACATTGTGCAGTGCGTTCCTTTCGTCGCCGATATGTGCAAGGATGCTCTCCACCGCAACTTCACATTCTCCTGTCCCGATATAATCGACGTAGTCTGCGTGCGCAAGGAGATCATAGCCAAAGGCCCCCGAGCAGTCCTTGCCGCCGATAACCGTTCTGATTGCAGGGTAATGCTTCTTAATCCTTGCGCACATCATCAGCGAACTGCTCAGCTGATAGTGGGAAGAACTGAACCCGACGAGTTTTGTTCCTTCAAGATGGGGTGACAGCTTCTGAAAGGATGAGTCAAGGAACGCGGCAGCCACTTCCCTCAGTTCGTCAAACTCCTTCAGTGTCATGCCGAGCGACTCGAGCCGTTGTTCGAACCGTTCCTTTGACATGCGATATTTCTCTTCGAACAGCAGGGAAGCGAAGAGATAATCGAGCCCGAGATATTCGACCCCAAACTGTTCCGTAAGCTTCAGCAGGTTATCTGTAATGTGAGGACGCAATCCCCTCAGATACGGCAGAAAGTCCAGATGAAAGTGGAATGTCCTGACGCTTCTGCCTTTTCCGGAGAGATAGGCCTGCATAATCCCGAGGTTGATATTCGGGACATGCGCGAACCATTTCGAGATAAACCTTGCATACGGCATGGAAACGAAAATAAAATCCACGAAGCTGTTCTCCCAAAATTGTCTTCTGAGGCATTATTTAATGATGCTTCCGGTATTCACAGGATTGACATGACAATGTTTCCGTGATACGCGCTATCCCTGCCCCCTTTCAGGTGCGGGACGCACTCCATCAGGAATCCCGGATGGTCATTTTAATTTATTATTCTATATAATCTAATTGTGACAATGAAAGATAAAAAGCGCACGCGAGTGAAGCACCGTTCTCCTGAAAGGATTGCATTTCCGAATGAAGAAAAGATCCAGCCATGGCTTACCATGCTCCTCGACGCCTATTATATTGTGGATAAAGGGGTTGATGAGGCGATAAAAATGGAAATCAGGAAAGGCAGGAAGCTGTCATGCAGCAAAGGCTGTTCCCACTGCTGCAAGACCCACCAAACGATACCTGTCTATCCACTTGAACTCGTCGGACTTTCCTGGTTTGTAACGGAAAAAACCTCCGGCTCCGCCCGAAAGGCTGTGAAGGCGCAACTGAGAGACTACCGGGAAGGCGACCCATGTCCGTTTCTAATTGAAGGGATCTGCAGTGTGCATCCCCTGAGACCGGTATCGTGCAGGCAATTCAATGTATTTGGCAGGCCGTGTGAGGAGGGGGAAGACCCTTTTTATACGAGACGCGGAGACGTGCTCTCACCGCTCAGGAAATACACAGACCGGGCGTTTTATCTCATGCTCCCGTTTTACGGAGTTGACGATGAAGCACGGAGATGGAAGATTATCGAAAGCGGAATGGTGCATCAGGTGGTCAGGCTCCTTCAGGGCTGCAACTGGCAAAGCCTCGCAGAAAAGATGGATGAATATGACAACATGGCTATAAAGTGATGCAAATTCTGAGTACAAATAATCAGGGCCGGATCGAGATATTGATTGATCTGAGGGAATTGATAGAATTGCATTAAATACCATGATGCGAGATTCGGGAGGGAAAATGCCGGAAGACTCTTTGAGGGAGATTGTAAAGCTCTGTTTATCCATAGATGAGCAGGCGGCACGTATCTATGCATCTTTGTCCGCATTGTCCGGTTCCCATGAAATAAAGGCATTCTGGGAAAAAATGTCCCTCGAAGAAACAGGGCATGTTCAAGTCTGGCAGCGCGTGATTCAGCTTGTTGAGCAGGGGATGGTTCCTCAGCTGTTTGAGTCCCCGGAAAAGATCAAAAAAGAATTGGAGGCAGTTCATGAACAGGTCAACGGTCTCATGCAAAAAAGCATGGATGTGTCTGATATATCCACTGCGTTTCTGATCGCATATCGTCTTGAATTTTATCTCCTGCACAGGGCCTTTAGTGTGCTTTTCCACTATGTCGAAATGATAGACCCCGGATTGCACCCTGAAAAGGAGTACGAAGCCCATATCAGCAAATTCATCGAATCACTGGAAACGTATGGAGCTGCCACGCCTGAGATGAAACTTTTGGGAGAAACATTGAAACATCTTTGGTATGAAAACAGGGCTCTCACAGTACAGAGCATAACAGATGAACTCACGGGATTGCTGAACAGAAGGGGATTCTTCAATCTTCTGAAACCGCTCAGCAGTCTTGCGCAGAGGAGCGGAATCTCTGTCGGGTTCATGATGATCGATATTGATTCCTTCAAATATATCAACGACACATACGGACATGAGAAAGGAGATGAAGTCCTCAGGAAAATTGCATCCATACTGAAACACTCAGTCCGCTCGTCTGATATTGTGGGGAGGATCGGGGGAGAGGAATTCGTCATATTTCTGTCTTCAACAGATGCGGGCCAAGCATTTGAACTTGCCGAAAAGATAAGGAAAAAGGTTGAACAGGGGATGAAAGATGATTTGAAAACCACAGTGAGTGTAGGACTGTCTACAGGAAGGTTTTCAATGAATGTCGATGAGGAAAACACGGAATTCATAAAAAGGGCCGACTCTGCCCTGTATGAGGCGAAAAAAACAGGCAAAAACAAAACTGTGAAATATGCGCATAATTAACAAAACACAGATTCTGCATCTTCGTTGTTCAGTGTATATTCCGAAAAAAAGGATGAAGCAGTTTTGACGGACTAACTTATATGTCTGTTGGGTCTACGTCAATCTTTACCGTCACGTCCCTTGCATTCCTGAACGTTTCGATGAAAGATGCTGCTGCTGCGCGAAGATTTTCCCTGACGCCGGATTTGAGAAGGAACTTGTATTCATTCTTCCCATGTTTATTTTTTGAAAGATGCGGGCCCAGTATCTCGACGTGCGTGTCCCCGGTCGTTCTAGTGCCGACGAACTCGCACAGTTTCCCCGCAATGTCTTTCTGCGCGATAACCCTGATCAGCACGAGCCTTGAAAAGGGGGGGTAGCACAACTCCTTTCGTCGCATAAGCTCTTCCCTGCAGAACGACCGGTGGTCATGTGCCTTCAGGTGTCTGAAAAGATAGTTCCCCGGCATTCTGGTCTGAATAAAGATTTCGCCATCAGATTCGATTATATCCATGACAGAGGAAATTTCCTGATACGCCTTTTCAGCCGACCGGAAATCAGGAAGGTTCAGATGCTGGTCTGTATTCAGAAAAGCAGCCATGGAAAAATTTCCGGCGCTCTTCAATCTCTTTGTCATAAGTCTGGTGCCGATAAGCAGCTTGTTGTCATGAAGATCTGCTGCGCAGAGCAATCCCTGTACTGCAGATTTTCCCCTTGCACGATCACTGTCGATCCGGACAGTGCTGATCCCCATGATATGTCCGAGCTCTTCGGCGACCCGCTGCGTCCCGGACCCGAGCATGACCAGATTATATCCTCTGCATCTGCTGCAGCTTTCAGGCGGATGAGGAAGCGTGTAGCCGCAGTAGTGGCATTTCATGGAAAGGTCCTGCTTGTGGAAGACCAGAGGAATTCTGCATTCCGGGCATTCTTCCATATGACTGCAATCCATGCATTGGAGAAGTGTCGCATATCCCCTCCTGTTGAGCACAAATATGACCCTCCTGTCGTTATTCACGTGTTTCAGGGCGGCGTCAATGGCGTTTTTTGAAAGAGAGGGAGTGATCTGTTTTGCATATCGCATGTCTATCACCTTGATCCGGGGTTTTTTCATGTCATCAGACGGTTTCATCATCGTATATTTACCTGATGTGCAATTGAAAAAAGATTCAATCGAGGGACAGACAGAAGATAACAGGACAGTAGTTTTTTCTAGATATCCCCTCATGACCGCAACGTCCCTTGCGTGATAACACGGCATGTTCTCCTGTTTGTAGGAACTGCTGTGTTCCTGCAGTACGGCAATCAGCGAGACTCGTTTCAGGGGGGCAAAAACTGCAGACCGGGTGCCGACAATGATGTCTGCAAATCCTCCGGCAATCCTATTGAATGTTGCGGATTTTTGACTCCTGCTCAAATGGCCGTGGAACTGGCAGACCCGTTTGCCGAAATTTTTTGCGAGGAAATAATAGACATTGCCAATGAGAGAGACTTCCGGAACGAGAATGATAGCATTTCCGGTTGTTACGAGCAAACTGCGCAGCAGGGAAAGTTCAAACTGGGAGGAAGGGGCATGCACGAGAAAAGTCCTGTACACATTTCTGTTCAATGACTGCGTGTGCATGATGTTGGCGATATTGACGATTTCGGCAGAATCCGGGATTTTGTCTCCCGTCAATCCATTTTCGGGGTCCGGACATGAAATGACGGGTTTTTTCTTTTTTACCTCCATAAACGCTTCACGCGGGAGCATAGTTTTCAGGACAATTCCCTGCTCTGCGATATAATAGTCTGACATCCATTTCAGGAGTTCAATCGATCTTCGGCTCAGGACAGGCTCTTCGCCATGCAGGGAAAGGATATCTCGTATTTCACTTTTGGGAACTGTCGTGGATTTTCCCAGAAGAATACCTTTCCTGGTTCTGTTTCTGAGAGGTGCACTTACGATCATGCCGGGGTTTACAGAATCGGAAAAGGCTTCAGGGCACCTGTACGTGAGGGGACCAAGATTTACCGGAAAGACAACATCGACAAACTCCATATCAGATTCTATCACATTGTTATCCAACTTAGCTTTGTGTCATAATTTACATATGCTGCTGAGAATTACTTTCTTTTTGTTCATGTGCGTCATTTTTTGCTCATGTTCAGCAAAGAATGTTGTGCAACCGGATCAGCAAACCCTGCCCTCTAAAGATGCCTACTATCTTTTTATGCTCGGGAATCTTGCAGAAAAAGATGGCAAATGGGAAGATGCCATCACGTATTACCAGAAGGCCCTTGAAAAGGACGCCAAATCCTCATATATAAAAACACAGATCAGCTATGTGCTGCTCAAGACCGCCAAGGTCAGTGAGGCAATCGTACTTACCGAAGAGGTGGTGAAAGAAGATCCCGGATATGTGCCTGCGCTGCTTCTTCTGGGGCAGCTTTACAACAGCCAGAAGAGGTCTGAGGAGGCGATCAGGCTGTATGAAAAGGTTCTTGAAATGCAGCCGGACAATCAGGAGGCCGCACTCTATACGAGCCTGCTGTATACGTCTGTCCAGCAATACCACAAGGCTATCGGTATCCTTGAAAAGCTTGTGGAAATGAATCCGGAAAACGTCATGGCAATCTATTATATTGGATCGATCCATATGGAAAAAGGAGACAATGCGAAGGCTGCGGAATACTTTGAAAAAGTTATTGCGCTCAGACCCGGTTTTGACAGTGCCTATCTGAACCTCGGGATGATCAGCGAGGCTGAAGACAACATGCAGAAGGCAGAAGAATATTACCGGCAGGTTGCCTCAATGAACCCTCACAATATCCAGGCGAGGGAACGACTTGCAAAGCTCTACATAAGGCTGAAACAGACAGAAAAGGCAATCGAGCAGTATGAGGAAATCAAGTTACAGGCAATGCATGTTGATGTGAATTTCAATCTTGGCCTCCTGTATTTTGAAGACACGCAATACGATAAAGCTATTGAGTCATTCAGAATTGTCCTGGAATCCAACCCTGACAATGCGCTCGTCCGGTACTACCTGGCGTTATCTCTGGGAGAGATCGACAGGGACGAAGAAGCGATCTCAGAGTTGAAGAAAATCATTCTCCGTGAGACTAAAAATATCAGTGCGTTTCTCTATCTCGGTTTTTTGTACTCAAAACTTGAAAAAGCTGATGAAGCAATCTCTGTGTATGAGGAAATCCTCAGTTTCGAGAAGGAGAAGCCGGAGGTATTTCTCTACCTGGCAAGCGTACATATGCGCAGGAACGATTATGCAAAGGCGGAGTCGGTGCTGCGGGATGCACTCAGCAGGTTTGAGAATAACGATGACCTGAACTTCAATCTCGCTATTATTCTGGAAAAAACAAAAAGATTTGAAGAAATGGTGATACATCTGAAAAAAGCGATCGAAATCAACCCGAAGCATGCAGATGCACTCAATTACCTGGGGTACAGCTATGCAGAGAAGGGAATACATCTCGAAGAAGCACTCTCTCTTATAGAAAGAGCGCTCGACCTGAAACCCGATAATGGCTATATTATGGATAGCCTCGGGTGGGTATACTTCAAATTAGGCAAACATGACCAGGCCCTGGGTATCCTTCTGAGAGCGGGCGAGATCGTGAAGGATGATCCTGTAGTGATGGAACATATCGGTGATGTCTACCGGGTGCGGGGATTCTTCAGGGAAGCCAGGGAGTTCTGGCTGAAAGCCATTGAAGTACATCAAAAGAGTGAAGATAAAGGGCTCAAAGAGCGAGTCGAGAAAAAGATTCAGGAATTGAAATGAAAACTCCGCTCGCTGCTCCTCGGGCGCCGTTTTCTCTGCGAGCACCAGCCAAGATCAACTGGTTTCTGCAAATCGTCGGACAGAGAGATGACGGCTATCATAATATTTCAAGCCTCATGCAATGCATCAGCCTCTATGACAGTCTGAGATTTGAACACTCGGATTCCCTGCAGATCAAAAGCGATCTGGATATCCCGCCAGCCGATAACCTGGTGCATAAGGCAGCTTCTCTCCTGAAAAAACTCGCCTCATGCAGAAAAGGTGCAAGGATTGCGTTGAGGAAGCGCATACCGGTAAGTGCCGGACTTGGGGGCGGCAGCAGCGATGCAGCTTCAACACTGACGGGGCTTAACATACTCTGGGGCCTTAATCTGACTGACATCGAATTAAGTGCAATAGGTGCACAGATAGGTTCTGACGTGCCGTTTTTTTTTCATTGCCCGCTTGCGCTTGTTGAAGGAAGGGGAGAAACCGTAACCCCGCTTCGTGCTGATTCATCTGCCATACTGCTCCTCATAAAGCCAGGGGTATCGGTATCAACAAAATGGGCGTATGAATTGTATGACGCGTCCGGATTTGACCAGTTGACAAAAAAACCCATTGATATTAAACTGTTCTGTCAAGCTATGGAAAGGCAGGATTATGCCTTTCTTGGCGAAATGCGCGAAAACAATCTTGAAGAGGTGGTAGCAGACAACCATCAGATCATCAGGGAAATAAAGCTGAAACTGACAGAGCAGGGGGCTGTGATTTCTGCAATGAGCGGCAGCGGACCTACGGTATTCGGAGTTTTTAAAAGCAGGACAATGGCGGAAAGGGCTGCTCAGGCAATGAAACCCGAGAAGGGCCTGATTGTTACGACGCTCCCGTCAGTTGAATGGAAGAAGCGAGCAGTTAAAAGCAGGAAAACATAAGAGGAAAAGTTTCGAAAGAAGCATTCCCGCCGGGCTTTTGACTCTTAATATGCAATTTTGAAATTTTCATGGGGCGTCGACAAACGGCAAGTCAGGAGACTTTGGATCTCCCATCTGGAGGTTCGAATCCTCCCGCCCCAGCCAAGGAGTGAACGGATGTCAGATGGAGATTATCAGAAAGATGGCAGAATAAATAAGCGCGCTGATTACAGATTCTGTTCTCTCTCTGAAATCTCTATCTGATTACGGGGGGGGAATAATGCCTGAGGGGATCAAGTTTTTTACCGGAAATGCGCACAGGGAGCTTGCAAGGGAGATCGCGGATTATCTGCAGATACCGGTGGGAGATGCAACAGTAACGAAATTCAGTGACGGTGAGATCATGGTGCATATCCATGAAAATGTGAGGGGCAGCGATGTCTTTATCCTTCAGCCGACCTGCATGCCGGTAAACCGCCATATTATGGAGATACTGCTGATGGTTGATGCGCTGAAAAGGGCCTCAGCAAGAAGGATTACCGCGGTGATCCCCTATTATGCATATGCACGACAGGACAGGAAAGTCCAGCCGAGGGTTCCGATATCCGCAAAACTGGTTGCGGATCTGATCACCGCTGCCGGAACGAACAGGATCCTCACCATGGATCTGCATGCTGCCCAGATTCAGGGGTTTTTTGATATACCGGTGGATAATTTATATGCTTCACCGGTCCTGCTGGAATATGTCAGGGAGAAATATGACTCAAACAACCTTGTCATCGTCTCACCCGACGCAGGAGGGGTTGAACGAGCAAGATCATTTGCAAAGATGCTTCAATGTTCCATCGCAATTATCGATAAAAGGCGTGAGGCCGCAAATATTTCGCAGATAATGAACGTGATCGGTGATGTGACGAGAAAAGACACCATCATTCTCGATGATATGGTCGACACAGGAGGAACGACAATCCAGGCTGCGACTGCCCTGAAAGAGAAGGGTGCAAAGAGGGTTATCGCTGCATGCACGCATGCGGTGCTCTCCGGTAACGCTATTGAAAAAGTCAATGCGTCAGTGCTTGAGGAACTCATTGTCACTAATACCATACCCCTCAACAGCAAGACAGAAAAGTGCAAAAAACTGACCGTTTTGAGCATCGCTTCCCTGATCGGAGAAGCGATCAGAAGAATTCATGAAGAATCTTCAATCAGCTCATTATTCGGATAGTATTCTGATTCAGAAACAGGAGGAAACATGGAAAGGATAACGCTTAACGCAGAAAAGAGGGAGGAAACCGGAAAAGGGGCAGCTCGCTCGCTGAGGAGGCAGGAGATGATCCCGGCGGTTCTCTATAGAGGAGGTGGGGCGATCCCGATAAAGGTTTCGAAGAGGGAGATCGTCAATTTCATTAACGTGTCGGCAGGACAGCAGGCAATGATAAACCTGCAGTTCAAGGACGGGGAAAACAGGCTTGCACTCATGAAGGAATTCCAGGTTGACCCGACAAAGAGAGAACTCTTGCATGCAGATTTTTTTGAGGTTTCACTCACAGAGAAGGTGAAAGTATATGTGCATATAGTAACCACCGGAGAGCCTGTGGGCGTAAAAAGAGACGGTGGCCTGTTGCAGCATGTTCTCCGGGAGATAGAGGTTGAATGTTTTCCCGACAAAATACCCGGACAGGTCAAATTTGATATCTCGGGGCTCGAAATCGGCCAGTCTTTCCACGTGAGCGATTTGAATCTGGGAGAAGATATAAGAATTCTGACTGACTCTGATGAAGTCATAGCCAATATACTTGCTCCTGCAGTTGAAGTAGCCCCTGCAGAGGAAGCTGAGGTTGCGGCCCCTGAAGCAGCAGCCGAGCCTGAAGTTATCAAGAAAGGCAAGAAGGAAGAGGAGGAAGAAAGTAAATAGGTTTTGGCGCATCCGCACGAGTTATACGGCTGATAGCTGAGTGTTGTGATCATGTGGCTTATCGCAGGTCTCGGGAATCCGGGCAGAAAGTATGCGCGAACAAGGCACAATGTCGGTTTCATGACAATCAGGGAAATTGCTGACAGACATGGGATTGAACTTTCGGAAAAAAAAGGATACGCAATCGGAAGGGGTTCCATAGAAGGACATGATATTCTTCTCTTGGAACCCCTTCTTTTTATGAACATGAGCGGTATAATCGTGCATCAGATCAGCAGGAAATTCAATATCCTGCCGGAAAAGCTCATTATTATTCACGACGACCTTGATATGGTAACAGGAAGACTGCGCATCAGGAGAATGGGTTCATCAGGCGGGCACAAAGGCGTTGATTCTGTAATACAGTACACAGGCACGAAAGCATTCATAAGGATAAAAATCGGCATAGGAAGGGAAAAGGAAGAACCGGCTGAAGAGTATGTCCTGAAAAAATTCAGCAGACGGGAAACAAGCCTTATCAGAGAGGCGATACAAAGGGCTGCGGATGCGATTGTCATCACCGTTTCTGAGGGAGTGGATAAGGCAATGAACAGGTTTAATTGATAGGGAGATTTGCTGATGCGTGATATGCTCGGGAGAGAGGAGCTCATCACTGTAGAAAAGGCTCTGGAACTTCTTTTTGCATGTGCCCCCTTCAAAATGCCTGACACAATTAATTCTCCTATTGAAAAATCCTACGGAATGGTCATTGCAGAGGATATCGTATCTCCTGAAGATCTTCCTGCGTTTCACCGGTCAACGGTTGACGGTTTTGCAGTGCATTCCGGGGACACATTCGGAGCTACAGAGAATTTCCCGGCGTATCTTGCCATTAAGGCAGAGATTCAAATGGGGGAGAAGCCAGAATTTGCGCTCAGCAGAGGAGAGGTCGCAAGGATCGCGACCGGCGGGATGCTGCCGGAGGGCGCAGATACTGTTGTGATGCTTGAACATACCGGGCAGATAGACGGGAAAATGATAGAGCTGGTGAAGCCGTCCAGCCCCGGTGAAAATGTTATTCAGGCAGGAGAAGATGTGCGACAGAGTGAGCGTGTCTTATGCAGGGGTCACAGGCTGAGGGCCCAGGATGTCGGAGCGCTTGCCGGCCTTGGTATAACAGATATTCCGGTCTTTGAAAAACCGAGGGTTTCCATCATATCAACAGGGGATGAAATAGTTCCCGCGGAAAAACCCGTCAAGCCAGGTCAGGTGAGGGATATAAATTCCTATACTCTTGCAGGACTCATCTCTGATGCCGGAGGCATTCCGGTAAAAAAAGGGATTTTCCAAGACACCTATGACATCATAAAAGATATTGTCGAAGATTCCCTGAACAACTCTGAGATGGTTCTCATTACCGGAGGCAGTTCTGTTGGTACCAAAGACCTGACCGCAATGATTATCAATGATATGGGAGAGCCGGGAGTTCTTTTTCATGGGGTATCATTGAAGCCTGGAAAGCCCATGATAGGAGGAGTTGTCAACACTATCCCGGTATTCGGTCTCCCGGGGCATCCTGCAGCAGTCAATGTATGTTTCGAACTCTTTATCCGCCCCGTGCTCACGATGCAGTCGGGAGCGTATGATGACAGGTTCGCAAAAAAGAAAAGGACAATCAAGGCACGACTTGCCAAGAACATCTCTTCAACACCCGGGAGAGAAGAACATATCGGGGTGGTTTTGGAGGAGTGGGACGATGAATTGTGGGCTGTTCCTCTGCTCGGGAAATCAGGCCTTATCACTACATTGACAAGGGCTGAGGGAACCGTGGTGATACCCTTGAGGAAGTTCGGAGTTCACGAAGGAGAAACCGTGGAGGTGCGGCTTTTTTAAGTCCCGCTTTCAGGAACTACCACTACCTTCAGGGAATTGCCGGCATCTGAAACAAGTTTAAACCCCTGCATGATATCTGACAATGAAACCACGTGGGTGATCATCGACCTTACATCAACAAGACCTGTGCTGATCATCTCGATTGCCTTATGAATATCTTCAGGGGCTGCACCGTAGGAGAAATATAATGCTATTTCATCTCTCCAGAATCTCTTGGATGGGATAGCGATGTCATGTTCCGGTACTGCAAAAAAAAGTATTTTTCCTTTTCTGTCAACAGACGAAATTGCGCTGCTGATCGCCTCTCTCGCCGCCGCGCATACAATGACCACATCCGCCAGTCTGTTATTGTTGATGTTTTGCAATTGCGCTGCAGAATATGAGAGCGCATTGAGAGCATAATGTGCTCCGAATTCCATAGCTTTATTCAGTCTGTAGTCATTGATATCTGTGGCGATGATTTTTGCTCCTTTCAGTTTGGATAGTTGTATATGCAGAATTCCAGAAACGCCGGAGCCGATAATGAGGACAGTCTGTCCTTCTTTCAATCCGAGCTGTTTCTGTCCGGCGATAGCGCACGCGAGGGGTTCGATCATCGCAGCATCCTCGAAAGAGATCTTTTCAGGAAGTAGAAAAGTCCCGTGCCTTACGTTCTCCTCCGGAATCCGGATGAACTCTGCAAAACCGCCCGGATCATAATTCCCGGAGTGAAGAGATTCGCACGCGGTGTAACTGCCCTGCATACAGTAATGACATTTGAAACAGGGTACATGATGAGAGACAAATACCCGGTCACCTTTCTTGAAGCCTTCAACGTTGCCTCCGGTATCAGCAATTGTTCCTGCCATCTCGTGACCGAGGATACGCGGGGCTTTTTTCACCCTGTACCACTCCATGACATCCGTGCCGCAAATTCCTGAAGCCTTCATTTGTACCAGGATTTCATTGCCGGACAGAGCGGGTATCGGGCGTTCCTCAATCCTGATATCGTCGTTTCGGTAGTAGACGGCTGCTCTCATAGGTAGAAATAAATCAGTCTGCCAAGGATTTCCCTGTGGAGATATAAAATCTTGTTTTATCATTCATGATCTTACCCCCCCCCGAACACTTGTATGCTGCAGGACACAGAAGTTAAATGGGAACGAAGATTCAAGTCTTATTTCTTTGTCTTTTCATAAATGTCGAAAGCATCATTGACAGATGCACCTTTATGGACAATCGCCTTAATCGCCTTAATCATGCCGACAGGATTGTCACTCTGAAAGATATTTCTTCCCATGTCAACGCCTGATGCGCCTTCCCGAATTGCATTCGCGGTCATCTGCAGGGCATCTTTTTCCGGTATCTTTTTCCCGCCCGCCATAACAATCGGCACAGGGCATCCCTCAACTACTTTGTGGAAGTCCTCGCAATAATATGTTTTCACAAAATGGGCGCCGATCTCTGCTGCTATCCTGCATGCAAGTCCGAGATACCGGGCGTCCCTTCCCATTTCCTTTCCGACCGCAGTTACCGCGAGTACAGGCATTCCGAACCTTTCAGCCTCACTGACCAGTTTCCCGAGATTCGCGATGGTCCTGTCTTCATTGTGTGCTCCGACAAAAATGGACATCCCCACACCTGAGGCATTGAGTCTGAGGGCTTCTTCGAGAGATGTTGTGACGTCTTCATTTGATAATTCCCCGAGTATGCTTGGACCACCTGAAACCCTCAGGCAAACTGGGACATCACTTCTGGGATCAACCGAAGTCCTCAGCATCCCCCGTGTAATGAAAAGGCAATCTGCGTAAGGAATAAGAGGTGTCACGGTTTTTCTCAAGTCCCGCAAACCCGTGGTAGGCCCCTGGAAATATCCATGGTCAACTGCAAGCATGACTGTCTTTCCCGTCTTTGGTTTTATGATGCGTGACAATCTGTTTTTCATCCCGAAATCCATGTCTGCCTCTCCTTTATTAATGGTTTGTGAAAGTATATATAAAGAGTTCTTGGACTGTCAAAAAGATAAAAATGCGCTGAACAGTTTTTTCTCACTTTCATATTGACAAAGCATATTTTATCAGTTATTATAATTTCTCTTGTGTATTGTTCTTTGAAAAATCTAAAAAAGTGCGTAGCATACCCTTAGTCAGTTTTAAACTTTTATTTGAGAGTTTGATCCTGGCTCAGAACGAACGCTGGCGGCGTGCCTAACACATGCAAGTCGGACGGTGTTAGTTCACAGCACTTAGCTCATAGCTGATAGCAAGAATTCTATGGTCATGGGCCA
>JBFMCL010000037.1 GCA_040754395.1 Nitrospirota bacterium
GGTATTCTTGATCTGTCTTTTTCTTTCGCAAAGCCTGCTCCTTTCTTCTTGGTGATGAGGGTTACCAATTATAAAGGTTCAGGCTTTTTTTTCGTATTAAATCCTTCCGCAACAGAAACTAGGTAATAACCTTTAAGAACCTTGCATTTATAGCCACAATAACGGTACTTATCGACATAAGCGCAGCACCCATGGCAGGGTTTAAAAGTATTCCGTATTTATAAAAAACTCCAGCAGCAAGCGGTATTGCGAAGGCGTTATATCCAGTCGCCCAGACAAGATTCTGAACCATCTTCCTGTATGTTGCACGGGCAAGACCAAGTATAGAAACTGCATCGAGAGGATTACTTCTGACTAAAACGATATCTGCCGTTTCAACCGCGACGTCAGTCCCAGCTCCTATTGCAATTCCCACATCAGCCTGTGCCAGCGCAGGAGCGTCGTTTACCCCGTCTCCTGTCATAGCGACAAGAAGTCCTCTTGACTGGATCTCCTTTATTTTATTCGTCTTTTCCTCCGGCAATATCTCTGCAAAATATTCCTCAATCCCGATTTCTTGTGAGACCCATTTCGCTACCTGTTTGTTGTCTCCAGTAAGCATTATCGGTTTGATTCCCATTGCCTTGAGCTTTGAGATGGCCTCTTTTGACTCTTCTCTGATGATGTCCGCCAATGCGACAGCACCTATGAGGTGTCCATCTATGATCACGAACACAACGGTCTTCCCCTGAGAAGAGAGCTCTTCAATTTTCTTATTATCAAACGTAAAGTTGTTTTCCCTGAGATAGCCGGGGCTAACAACTTTAACTTCTTTCCCATTAACTTTGCCCACCGCACCTTTTCCGATGATTGCTTTAAACCCCTCGACATGAAATTTTTCTTTAACTGACAAAGCGATTCCCTGTGCAATGGGATGCTCAGAGTTGGTTTCAACTGAAGCGGCATATTTTAAGAGTTCTTCCTTTATCATGGAATCCGATAATAGAACCGTATCCGTTACGCCAAACTTCCCTTGTGTCAATGTACCAGTTTTATCAAATAAAATAGCCTGGATGTTCCTTGCTCTTTCAAAAGCTGCACGGTTTCTTATAAGCAGTCCGTTTTTTGCAGACAAAGCGGTAGAAACGGCTACAACCAGAGGAACGGCAAGACCTAATGCATGAGGACAGGTAATGACCATGACCGTCACAGCACGTTCGAGGGAAAAAGAGAACTCTTTTTGCATAACGGCTAACCATGCAAAGATCGTTATTACTCCACCTCCTAATGCAATGATAGTGAGCCAGAGAGCTGCACGATTTGCGATATCCTGAGTCTTTGATTTGCTTTCCTGTGCTTGCCTGACAAGGTCAATTACTTGTGAGAGAAACGAATCTTTTCCTATTTTCTTTATCTCAACAGTCACAGATCCTTCGCCATTAATAGAACCACCGATAATTTTTGAACCTGTCTTTTTTGAAACTGGTTTTGATTCTCCAGTAAGCATGGCCTCATTGACCGATGTCTCGCCTTTAATGATCTCTCCGTCAGCTGGTATTTTTTCACCGGGTTTTATAAGTATTTTGTCTCCTTCTTTAAGTTCATCCAACGGGACATCTTTGGTGCTACCATCATCCATGATCTTATGTGCTTCTGAAGGCATAAGCTTTGCGAGTTCCTCCAGGGCCCTCGATGCTCCCATAACTGACTTCATCTCGATCCAATGCCCTAAGAGCATGACATCGATAAGAGTGACGAGTTCCCAGAAAAATATTTTTCCACTCAGTCCGAATACCACGGCACTGCTGTAAAAATATGCAGTCGTGATAGCTATTGCAATAAGGGTCATCATGCCTGGGTGAGCCTTTTTCAACTCATCCAGGAGACCTTTTAGAAAAGGATAGCCCCCATAGAAAAAAATAAACGATGACAGAGCAAACAGGACATACGCGTCACCGGAGAATCTGAGAACTTCCCTTATTCCAAGAAACTTCTGGATCATCGGGGACAGCAAAAGAATTGGGACAGATACAGCAAGAGATATCCAGAACCGTGTTCTGAAATCTTTTACCATGTGGGCATGGTGATCCCCTCCGTGTTCATGTTTGCTTTTCATTTTGTGGTGAGCATGCTGCCCTTCATGTCCTTTATGGGATATATGATTCTGATGTTTCATATGGTTATTTTCTTCCTTCCCTGTTTCAACCCGTTGTTGGAAGATTTGTCCTGAATGCAGATATCATGTTCTGCACACCCGTGATCGCGAAGAATTGATGAACGAATAGTGACAATCCTATGCCGGTCACAATCTCAGATGTTTGCTGTTCCCTTTGTCTTAATATCCGTAGTTCAGGACTCCTTACAGAATAAAAATCCTGACACTGATTAGTGTCCATGAGGATCTTTCTTCGGCGCGTCTGTTGGAGGGTTAACTGTCGGTGGAGCTGAGGGTTCCTCTGACATTCTGTGCATCATCATGCCACGAGTCTCAGAAATCATTTTCTCAATGCTCTCTATCATTCCGTTGATGTTATCTGTCATCTCTTTCTTTTCGTTTGCACTAAGACCCCGTATTATCTTCTTTTGCATCCGCAAAATGTCTTTCATCATATGCATCATATCGCGTGACATCATCCCCTAGCCCATCATACCTTTCATCATTGGCATACACATCTGCATATTCATCCCGCCCTGCATCATCTCCGAGCCCTGCATTTCAGACGAACCCATCATAGATGATAAAGCCTCTTCTGACATCCGCGCTTCAACGGAAATACTGCAAGTGAGTATTACCAGCATAAGAATAATTAATCTTTTCATTTTTCCTTCCTTAACATGAATTGTAGCATTTACATGATACCCCATGATTTCTTTGAATCTTGACGATTATCATGTCTCACCTCCCTTGTTCAATGATACAAGCCGTTTCAATAGAATCGCAAATTGTCTTTTCGAATAATCCAGATTTAACATATCGATTTAACGTGCATAGTAATTGCATGATAGCTTATGTCAGACCAAACTTAAATTCTTTATGATATTTTTCAATATTGCAGCTGATTTTCGTAAGCCTTCGATTTCTTCATTATTCAACTCGAAGGGTACCACCCACTCAATGCCGGCTGATCCAATTAATGAAGGCAAGCTGAGATATACATCCTTGATGTCGTAATGACCATCTATGAGAGTTGAGACCGGCAAAACCGTTTTTTGGTCTCTAAGAATAGCTTCGACAATGCGCACGAGTCCTGTTGCAATCGCATAATTAGTCGCGCCTTTGCGTTCAATTATTCGGTAGGCTGCATCTCGTGCTTGATAAAAGAAATCGTCCATTGTCTGCTGATTATGGATGTAGCCACGCGCGGTGCAAAAAGAAGGCAGATGCATCCCAGCAATGTTTGCACGAGACCATACGGGAATTTCACTATCGCCGTGTTCACCTATGATGTATGCAATTACATCTCGTGTATCCACCCCGTAATATCGACCGAGAAGATAACGAAAGCGCGCTGTGTCCAGAATGGTACCCGATCCTATAATACGTTGCGATGGAAAGCCCGAAAGTTTCCATGCAGCATATGACAATACATCAACGGGATTTGTGGTAATCAGCAGAATTGCGTTTGCATTATACTGGACAATCTCAGGAATAATGTCCTTAGAAATAACGGCATTTCTTTTCAGAAGGTCAAGACGTGTCTCTCCCGGTTTCTGAGCCACTCCAGCCGTGATAACCACAATAGCAGCGTTCTTGCAATCGACATATTCACCTGACCACACTTTTGTCGGATGGGTCATTGGTATCGCGTGGTCGAGATCCATGACTTCTCCTTTGACTCTTTCTTTGTTTTCGTCTATAAGTACTATCTCGGATGTTAAGCCGCTAAGCATAAGAGCATATGCAAATGTTACCCCAACTCGTCCGGCACCAATAATGGCAATCTTAGGTGGAACAAGATGTTCAGTCATAATCTGAAATTACCTCCCTCTGTTTTATCCTACAAAAGAACCAGAACCCACCCCAATAGCACAAATCCAACAGCTGAACACCAGAAAATTATTCGAGTGGTAAAATTGACTGATTTATAGCAAGTGTGATAATGAGTACTTGTTTGAAACACAGTATAGGTTTCAGCCATTATTTCCCATGATGCCTGTGCGCTGATCAATGCAATAACAATTGGGCTGATACCACTGTATTTGTTCATCGCAAACATAAGCAGTAATGCTGCATTGAATAGTGCGAAAGGGGCAGTCTGAAGGTGGCCAATTTCATGTGCTATGCTCAGGATATAATAACATTCTAAATCCAGCCCTTTTCTTAGAAGCCAGTTGACAACGGGGGGGGTGCGGAAGGAGAATCCCGGCAAACCCCGCTTTATGCAGGAAACCAGGTCCAATAATTACAGTACCTTTCAACCCAAACCAAGTTACAACTTGTTCACTTTTTGTCGCTTGAAACATTGCTGTGACAAGGGCCGCTATTTTGATAAAACCGAGGTCCCGCACCGGCTCACGCAGGACCTGTAATATGGAATATTATTCCTATTTTTCTGTATTTTTCTTTTTTTCGATTTCTTTCCATCCGGACCATACCGGCTCCCCTGCGGCATCCCTGAGTTCGAGGATCATGTCACCCTTCTTTACATTCTGAGCAAGAAGTGTATGTTCGTATATTGTTTTTGCAGGCTCTTTTTCGACCGTCATGATCACCATAGAACCGGTAACTTCGATTGCATCTCCCTTCATAATCTGTGTGTCAAGTCTCTCAATAAACCATGCGGGCCCAAGATGGACAGAAATTGACTTCTTCTCTTTTGTCAGAAGGATTAAGTGAACACCGGGAGACATTCCTTTCATGGGTATTACCGTATCCACAGCAACTACTTCACCTGTATAAGTTTCTATCGCTTTTGGACTATACATCCTTTGATAGGGATGTCCACTACCCCACCCACCAGTTCCTCTCCAGTCCTGCTGCTCATGTGCACATGAGGATGACAGCATAAGAAAAAATAAAGATATCAGTACTGAAAGCATTTTTTGTTATTCATGTTTACCTCCCTGAGCCGGAATAATTTATCTTTTTATTAAAATGGAGCAAGAGAGACTTTGCTCCAGATATTTTATGAGATCACTATACATGATGCATTCAACCAGCTGCCAGTATTACATGAATTCATCCCTGAACTGGCACTTATAGGGCAAAGAGCCATCAACTTTGGTATATTTCCATTTGAAAAAATAAATGAATCATTGTCATGTTGTTATTGCAAATACAGAATCACCGGAGATAAGAAGGGATACCGGATCCCATGGAAGACCATCGTATCCCATCGGGTGAAGTAAGAATTGTTCCTGCATATCCAACCGCAATAAATCTATCGTTTCCAAAGGCAACGCCATGGAGATCGGATGACGTGCCTGATCTCCCTATCACCCAGTTATTCCCGCCTTTGGATGTTACTGTTGCGCCACGGAACCCGACGATAACAAATGTGCCCTTACCGTATGTGATATCATGAAGATCTAAAGGGATATTGAGCACATGTGGAGTCCATTTTTCCCCGTCAGCAGAGGTGAGTATAGTACCTCCGTGTCCTACAACAACAAATAATTTGTCTGCATAGGCTGCCTGCCCCAGAAAAACTGTACTTCCCGATGGTTGAGTTGTCCATGTCCTGCCATCAGAAGACTTCAATATTATGCCATTATGCCCAACGGCAACAAATATATCATTGCCGAATGTAATTCCATGGAGGTTGTTTGAGGTTCCAGATACCTGCGGATTCCATTCTTTCCCGTTAGGAGAGGTAATGATTGTGCCTTCGTGCCCCACGGCGACAAATATGTTATTGCCATAGCTCACTCCTTCGAGAAAGGAAGATGTTCCAGACAACTGGGACTCCCATTTATTCCCGCCTTCCGAAATCAACACGGAACCGTTCCTGCCTACCGCGATAAAAATGCCTTTTCCATATGTTATGCCATGAATATCATATCCGATTCCAGTAACCCGCGCAGACCAGGCATGTCCGTCTGTCGTGGTAAATATCGAACCAAAGCCGACTGCAGCAACAAACATGTCCTTGCCAAATGTTATTCTTCCCCAGTCGCTGATCTCAGATGATCTCAACGTCCAGGCAAACCCATCCGATGAAGTCATTATTGTGGTATAGTTACCTACAGTGACAAAAGTATTCTTGCCAAACGCCACACTTGCCAAATCATAGGGAATTCCGGATGACCTGACAGTCCATACAATCCCGTCTGATGAAGTTGCTATATCACCTCCATATCCGGCGGCTACAAATAAATCGTTGCCATAGGCCACTCCCCACCAGTCAGTAACCTTATAGGGTCTCAGAACCCAAGATTTTCCATCAGATGAAGTCAGAATTGTGCCATTTGATCCAACAGCAACGAACAGATTGTTTCCAAAGGTTATGCCATGAAGCTTCGCACCGGCACCGGAGGGGCGTGCAGTCCATGTCACCCCGTCTTGTGAACTGCATATGAGTCCTCCCACAGCAACAAAGAGATTATTGCCAAACGTTATTCCGTGGAGATTTGAACCGGTGCCGGATACCCTTGATGACCATGCCTTTCCATCATATGAAGTAAGTATAGTGCCACTGTGACCGACTGCCACAAACATGTCATTGCCGAAGGTTACCCCATGTAAGTCCTTGGAAGTGCCAGAAGACGCCTTTGTCCAGACAAGTCCATCAGGTGAATAAATAATTGCCCCGTCGGATCCCACAGCAACAAACATATTATTACCGAACGATACACTTCGGAGATGCACTCCGATGTCTGTAGAGCGTGTAGTCCATTGAACTCCATCCGGTGAGGTCATAATAACTGCCATGTTAAAATATCCTCCAACCGCTACAAACATGCCTCCCCCATAAGTAACATGGATTGTTTTTCCCTGAGGCATTGGGTATCGCTCTTCCCAGCTATAGAGATGCAGCGACAAGGCCTCACCCGGCAGAGAAATTATCAAAATTGTTAAAAGGAGTATTAATAAAACTTTCCCGACGCTTCTGCATATCATTTTTTCCTCCTATTCCCCCTTACGGTGCCTGCAAATGTGTCAACCAACCAATAAAGCGCTACAGACTCACATCCGTAAAGCTGCAATGGGCTGAACTCAAAGCAAGATTTTCAATCTGTTATCGGCATTTACGTTTCCCCTAATCCTTCACCGTTTCCTCTCTTCTGATGTTGAGTAAATATTGCCTTGCTGCAAGCGCTGCTTTAGCCCCTTCCCCAGATGCAATGATAATTCTTTTGCCAAAGGCATTGGTGACATCACCCGCAGCAAAAATACCTGCATACGTCGTAGAACAATCGGAATTGACTATGATCTCTTTTCGTTCATTCAGTTGAACGAGGTGAGATACAAGAGATGAATTCGGCTGTAACCCAATGGCTATAAATATACCTCTGACAGGAATTTTCAGCGTTTCTTCGCCGGCCTTTCTTCTTATCGTTATACCCGTGATAGTAGTATCGCCGGAAAATTGAAGAACCTTAAACTCCTCGTATGTTGTCAGATTCTTGAATTGTCTAATCCTTTCGAGCATTGCGGTATCTGCAGTAAGCACGGAATCGGATACCACATATATATTTTTTGCGATAGTATGCAGGTTTTCGACGATTTGCAGGGCTGAGTTCCCACCGCCCACGACTGCCGCGTCTTCACCGTGAACAAAGGAAATGTCCTGGATATTCCCGTAAAACAACCCTTTCCTCTGAAAGTCACTCTCACCTGGAACATTCAGTCTTCTCCTTGTCATTCCGGTTGCAATAATCAGTGTTTTAGCAAGATACTTCTTCAGTTCCGATGTAACGACCGTAAAGCCGCCCTTAACGGGTTCGATCTTTTCGACTTCGGTCAACATATGGTCTATGTGATGAGAATGGATTAACTGGTATTGGAACTTCTCTATGAGCTCAGGCCCTGTTATGAAGTCAAAACCCATATAATTTTCGACTCTTGTACTGTCTATAGCCTGCCCGCCGATGTCTTTCGCGATAAGAAAGGCATTTATCTTCAGCGTCGCGGCATAGACCGCAGCGGTAAGGCCCGCCGGTCCACCTCCAATGATGATTAGATCGTACGCTGTTTTTAATAATTTGCATTCATGACCCTGAATGAACTTTTCCCGACATCCCTCCGAACAAAAATAATAGGTAATGCCGTCACATGCAAAGGTGATTCCTTCTTCCCTGACGTCCATGTTGCAGATGGGGTCTCTCTTCATAATTAAGGTTGCCTCGCCAATCTCGGCATGAACATCGGCGTTTTCTCAATATATTTTCTGTAATCATCTCCGAACAGTTTGATCATTTCCCCCTCCTCTCTCTTTGAGAGACGGTAATACACAAGGAGAAGAACGGGAAACATAAGCGCCGTAATCAGGGTCGGCCACTGGATAAGCATCCCGATCATAATGATGAAAAGGCCTGAGTACTGAGGATGCCTCACGTAGGCATAAGGGCCGTCTGTGACCAGCTCCCCCTTTGCGCCGTGGATTAACTTCCATCCTTTCCACATTATCGCAAATCCGACGATGACCATAGCGTTGCTGATAATATGAATGACCGCCATCATTGCTGCACCGCCTCCGAGAAAAGCGAGCCACAGATGACCGCTCGCATGGGAAAAAGGATTCAGTACCGGGTATTTACTGCCGAGAAGACCCGTGAGGAGGTAAATCGTGAGAGGGAATCCGTACATCTCTGTGAACAGAGCGACAAAAAAGGCAAGAGTAGCGCCCATCGAGCGCCAATCCCTTTTCTTAAGTGGTGCGAGGAAACTTATAATAAAGAAGGTAAAGAGTCCGATATTTACGATAACGAGACTCCAGAATCCATAGGCATAAGAAATATTCTCACCATGCATGAATCGCTCCTTTGCACTTTTTTGTAGATCTACCCGGCAATGGTTCCCAGTGCCCTGAGACAACTACTCCATATGAGAATCCGATGATACTTCCCATTTTCTTTGGTTTTATATCCTCTTGCCCTTGAGCAGCGCCGAATTTGTTACAACTGAGAGGGAACTGATAGCCATTGCTGCCGCTGCGATAATTGGATTCAGCAATCCAAATGCTGCAATAGGAATTACAGCCGTGTTATAAAATAATGCCCAGAAGAGGTTCTGTTTAATTTTCTTCATTGTGGCCCTTGAAAGCTTGATGCTCCTGATTACATCCCGCAGGTCATCTTTTACGAGTATAATTCCCCCTGTTTCCTTTGCGACGTCCGAACCGCTGCCAATAGCTATTCCGATATCCGATTGCGCAAGGGCCGGAGAGTCATTGATCCCGTCTCCGACCATTGCGACGACCTTGCCTTCAGCCTGAAGATCCTTTATTACTTTTGCCTTATCTCCGGGAAGAACATTGGCAATAATCCTTTCGATTCCGACCTTTGATCCTATTGCCTTCGCGGTCCTCTCGTTGTCGCCTGTGAGCATGATTACCTGAACACCCTCAGCTTTAAGACCTTTCACCACGTCTCCCGCATAATCTTTTAATGTATCTGCAACGGCAATTAATCCTTTGAGGATACCGTCTTCTGCAACAATCATTACCGTGTTACCTTTTTCTTCGAGGCCGGATATTACTGTTTCTTTCTCATCTAAGGGGATACCCCTCTCTTTCATCAGCCTCCTGTTACCTATCAAAATCTCCCTGCCATTTAGACCGACCTTCACTCCGTGGCCGGGTATGGCTTCAAATGATTCCGCATCCGGTACTGACAGGCCCATGATATGCGCCCGTTTTATGATCGCCTCGGCAAGGGGGTGCTCCGATCCTTTCTCGGCCACGGATGCAGCAAGCAAAACATCAGTTTCACTTCCATTAAAGGTTACAATCCCGGTAACCTCGGGTTCTCCTTTTGTCAGCGTCCCTGTCTTATCAAATACGACAGTATTCAGTTTTTCGGCTTTTTCAAGATATTCGGCTCCCCTTATGAGAATACCGAGTTCCGCGCTCTTACCCACGCCTACCATGAGTGCCGCAGGTGTTGCAATGCCAATTGCACATGGACATGCGATGATCAGAACAGCCACAAATGAAAGGAGAGCCGTTGTATAATTGCCGAAGAAAATCCATCCCGCCGCAGCTAAAAAAGCGACACTTACGACAGCAGGAACAAAGTAGGAAGATATCTTATCGGCAATCCTCTGAATTTGTGCCGAGGATGTCTGCGCTTCCTCGACCATTTTTATGATCTGGTTTAAAGTGGTGTCAGCGCCTACCTGTGTCGCCTTGAATTTAAAAGAACCGACTTTATTCATTGTGCCGCCGATTACCTTATCGCCTGTTTGCTTTTCTACCGGAACACTCTCTCCCGTTATCATTTTTTCATCGACTGCAGAATATCCTTCTGTAACGATACCGTCTGTAGATATCTTTTCGCCGGGCCTCACCACAACGATTTCGTCTATCATAACTGCTTCAGCAGGAACTTCAATTTCTGCATTGTCACGAATAACCCGAGCCGTTTGTGGTCTGAGGTCAAGCAGTTTCCGGATAGCTGCGGAACTTCTTTTCTTGATGATTTCCTCCATATATTTTCCCAACAGGACAAAAGCGATGATAATGGCAGAAACCTCGAAATAGACGTTCTTCTCTTCAACCGGCAGAACTCCCGGGAAGAAAACTACAAAAGCGCTGTAAACATAGGCTGTTGTCGTACCGAGGGCAATCAGAAAGTCCATGTTTGCCACCCGATTTTTTATCGCATGCCAAGCTCCCACGTAAAATCCCTTACCGCCAAAGATCATGATAGGAGTTGTGATGATGAAGAGCCATACGCCCCAGGTAAACCACGGAAGCCAAGGAATGGGTACCCATGTTACGATTGTGGCTCCAGCAGCAAGAGCCAAGAAAGCGGCTGCCCTTAGAATTGCAAGGGCAAGGACACCGGTGAGGGCAATAGTTACCCGCCTTTTCATTGCTTTTAGCTCTTGTTCGGGAGCTTCGAATGTCTTTACACACGTCTCGCTGCAGAAATAGTATGTTCTCCCTCCAACTTCTCTCTTCAGCGAGCGGTTTTTCGGTACAACCATTCCGCATATAGGGTCTTTTGCCATTTCAGAGGCAACGGTAACAGGAGAACCCTTCTCTCCAAGAAAGGAATCCGGATTCTTATCAAAATCCTCTTTGCAGGGGAGTGAACAGAAATGATAGGTTATACCTTTATAGGTCGATGTTGCTACAGCATCCTTATCTTCTATAGTCATCTTGCAGACGGGGTCTATGGCTTGCATGATTTTCTCCTTATGTGAAACATATCACGATATTTTGCAGCTCACAAACATTGAAAAATAATCTGTTTCCTCCCATGAAACATGTTTATATCGCGGACTTATTTTTCTAATGTCTGTTTTTCTTGTCTTCAGTGCAAAGCGACTCACTTCTTCATTCCCCCTTTCATCGGCGCATATTTCGCAATGCCCGTATACGTTATCAAGCCGATTAACTTCCCATTTTTTGAGGACTGATAGTCTTTCTTTTCCTTGCTTATTGTATTTTTCAAGAACCTTGATCGCCTCTTCCTTCTTCGATATCGCACATCTCTTGTCATAGCAAACAAAAACTTCAGATACCGTTATATCAATGCACCTTTTTGGGGGGATGTCAGTTATTTCTTTTAAAGAAAGAGTCCCGAGCATGTCCCCTTTATCCAAGACCGCGAAGCTGTCATATCCGTATTCAACAAAGTGCTCATGTATAGCTTCGTCTGTCGATATGTTCAGAGGCACGATTATGGCTTAATTTCTTTCCTCCAGGCGTATCTGTTAGACAATGTGATCGTCACCGAATCGCATAATATCCACCACGAACCCCTTTTTTGGAAAGAACGATCTGCCACACCTGCATATATCGTGACCTGAAAAGTCCTGCACAACTTAACAAATAGTATTTCCACATGCGATAAAATATTTCGTCATACTTATCCTTTAATTGATCCCAGCCTGAATCAAAATTCTTGAACCAGGCAATCAATGTCGGATCATAGTCGGCACTGAAATTATGCCAGTCTTCTACGACAAAGAGGCTCTCAATTGAAGCACAAATCTGTTTCATCGACGGGACGTGAGAGTTGGGGAATATATATCGGTCGATCCATGGATCATTTATGACCTCGGTCAGATTGTTGCCGATAGTATGTAACAAGAACAGCCCTTCATCTTTCAAGCAACGATGAACAGTTTCCATACATGTTCTGTAATTTCTGTAGCCGACGTGTTCGAACATACCGACAGAAATAACATGGTCAAATCGGCCATCGATATCCCTGTAATCCTGCAGGCTTATATCAACAGGCAGTCCAGCGCATAATTCTTTCGCCAGTTCAACCTGTTCTCTGGAGACAGTGATACCAACGACTTCGACCTTATATTTTTCAGCTGCATATTTTGCGAAACTTCCCCATCCGCAGCCGATATCCAGAATTCTGTCGCCGGGGCGCAAGTCCAGCTTGCTGCAAATCAGGTCCAGCTTGGCTTCCTGTGCATCATCAAGGTTTTCGCAATCCTTCCAATAAGCACAGCTATAAACCATCCTCCTGTCCAGCATAATCCTGAATAGTTCATTCCCTATATCATAATGTCTTTCCCCGATCTGAAAAGCCCTTGATTTACTTCCCTTATTCACAATTGCGGTACCAAGGATGTAAAAGAGTAGCTTGATATTCTTTTTGATTTTATCCTCGGGCCGGGATGGAACAATTCTGCAGAAAAAGTCATCAAGACTCTCACATTCCCACCATCCGTCCATATAGGCTTTACCAAGCCCTAAACTTCCGTCACTAAGCACCCGCTGATAAAATTTGTCGTTCCTAATCTCAATGTCCCAGGGTTGACTTCCGTTTATGGTTATACCTACAGGGGACAAGATATCTTGAACAACTCTTTTTGATACGTTTGTTTTCATTTTGTCCAGCCGGATATATACTTGCGATCAAAACCGGAATATCCGGGTTTCTGAGCCTGATTTTTCTAATACATCCAGCCCGTTGCTGTCTGACCATTCCGTGTCGGGGATAAGGACATCAAAAAATAATGCCCCAGTTCGTTCAGCACGTCGTCCTCGCCGTATTCCTCGGATGTCAGGATAAATTTAAAATTATCGGCAATGATCTCTTTCATACTTTCCCGGATTAGACTGTTACTGCCTGTAATGAGTATCCTTGATATTGTGGTGTTTCTTATCATATTAACGCCGACCCCTCTTCCAACCGGACCAAACAGGCACTCCATTTTCATCTCTAAGGATTATGATCGTATCCCCTTTCTTCACCTCCGATGCAATAATCGTTGGTTTGCCCGTCATCTTTGCCCGCGCACCCTTGACTTCAACCTGATCTCCCTTTTTGATCCTTATATCAAGTCTCTCTATATACCACATAGGTCCGAGGTGAACTGGCATGATTTCTCCGTCTGTTTTTATGAGGATGTGGATTCCGTAAGACATGCCTTCCATCGGAGCAATTCTCTCAACAGCTTCAACAACGCCTGAAATAGACTCCAGTGAGGCAGGATCATAGGTCCTCTGATATCTCGAATCCATTCCCCATTCACCACTCCCCTGCCATCCCTCCCAGGGTGGTCCGTGTTGACCTTCTCCATGCATGGCTGAAGTGACAGAAACGGTCAAAGACAGTAAAGCAACTGTTAACACACTTATAATTCTTTTTGTTTTCATGATGCCCCCTTAAGCAATATTTTTTGAATCTTTCTTGACTTTTAAAATAAAAGTTTCAGCCCTGTCCCAGCTCCAAACATGGCTTTGAGGCCCATCCTATTTTTTCTCTTCCATTTTTTCCCATCCGATCCATATAGGCTCTCCCAGAGCATCTCTGAGCTGCAAAACCTTATCATCCTTTTTTACCTAGGACGCAATAAGAACATGTTCTGCACTAAATTCTCCCGGTTTTTTTTCGATATTCATTATTACCATTGAGCCTGTTACTTCAATCTGGTTGCCCTTCTTTACCTGCGTATCCAAGCGCTCTATGAACCAGGCGGGGCCCAGATGGACTGAAATGGTCTTTTTGTCTTTTGTGAGAAGCAGCAGGTGAACTCCCGAAGACATGCCCTTCATGGGGATAACCGTGTCCACATCTATTACCTCACCTGAATACACTTCTATCCCTTTTGGATTATACAAATTCTGATAAGGATGTCCGAGTCCCCATCCTTCGGTTCCACGATAGCCTGTCCACTCATGTGCATGGGCAACGGAAATCATTAGAAACACACATAAACCGCTTACGATCAAACTTTTCTTTGTCTTCATAACTACCTCCTTGAGCAGGATAAATTTCGTTAAAGAGTTCCTTTGAATTTCGGGCATATCATTGTTGACTATAACAGGACTATGGAACGCGTATGTGCAGGAAATGTTCGCCCCATGCATATTATTTCCCTCCTTCCTACCCGAGTTTTCTACTCATGAAATTGTAAATGGGCACATAAACAATGCCAATATAGATTCCATAAAGAAAGCTCTCAACAAGGCCGAGGAGGAATCCGCCAAAACTTAACCATCTGAATGCAGGGAGCACAGATTCGAGAAACTTAGACATGCCGTGTAATCGTTCCGGCACTACCAACCCATAGAGCACGCACAGAATAAAGGAAAGCGCGAGGAAAATCCCTAATGACCAACTGACTACCTTTATGTTCAACATCTGTGTTCTCCTTTTGGCTCTTTCCCTGATGAGGTGTCCCCAGCATGGCCTTTATGTCCTTCGTTATCTTTCTCTCCGTGTTTCCCATGGCCACCCATACATCCGTGACCGGAAAGATGCATTGCTATGAAAATAATGAAAAATAAGATAAAAAACCAATTTTCTCGAACCCATTCCATTGCTTCTCCTTGCTGAAATAGTTGTCGTTGATGGATTTTCTTCAAATAATCCGATACATTATCTTAGTCGCTGCATAGTATCCTCCTTTCCGTCCGTCGTTGACATAACCGCTGCCAACGTCTTCTTGTCTGCCTTTATTGCACGGCGTCCGTTTGTTTCAACTCTTGCGAAAGAAAGTAATTCAAGACCGTTCGAATTCCGACGATTGCTGCGAGCAGACCAATATCCTGCCATGTCGGTGAGATTGCGGTTCTGAGAATATCGGCGCTTATCAGGAACTCAAGGGCAAGGGAAAGGGAATGCCCAAGATGGTTTCTGCTGCGTACCATTGCCTGATAATCAGAGCGGATGAAAAATGTCTTTTTCGCATACATTCCCAAAGCACCAACGATGCCGAAGATGATAATGATTACCGCGATTCCTTCCGCCAACATCGCTGCATAATGTGCCACATTTTTGATGAGTTCGTGCATCCTGATTATCCTTTAACTGAAGTAGGAATTCAGGACGCATTCCTGAATCATCCTGTGCGTATCAATAAGAGAGACATTATTCGCCAACCGCATCCCCTTATCTGTCAAAGTTCCTCACTTCTCTTGCCAATCGTACCGTCATTATGGGGCAGACTTATGACGAATGTCGTGCCTTTCCCTGATTTGCTTTCAACTGAAATAGTTCCTCCATGAGCCTGAATTATTTTCTTTGCAAATGTAAGCCCGAGTCCCGGCCCGCGCATTTTGGAGCTGAAAAAGGGATCAAATATCTGCCTGATATTATTCTCAGGGATACCTTTACCAGTATCGGATATCTTTATCTCAATCTGGTTATTGGCAAGGCAATCAGTAATCGTAAGTATTTTCTGTTTCCCCTGCATAGCTTCGATAGCATTCCTGATGATACTTGTAAAAGCCTCTGCCATTCTGTCTTTGTCAAGAGGGATCGATGGCAACGTGCTCATTAAATCAGTCCTCACCTCCACTCGCTCTTTGGTAAATTCTTTCCCAAAAGCTTTCAGGACATTCATGATAACGTCGTTTATATTCACAGGCTCCTTGCGGAATACGCTTAAAGGTACAAGATCAATGAGCTTTGATACCATTCTCTCCAGTCTTTTGACCTCCTCAAGAACCATCTCAAGATATTTTCTTTCCGGGTCTCCTTTGGGAAACTTTCGATATACTCTGCGGACGAATCCCCCTATCGAGACAAGGGGATTCCTTACCTCATGAGCTACCTTATCCATCACTTTTGCCAGCTCTTCTGATGTCTGTTTCTCTACAGATCTGTCACGAGCCTTTTTCATGTGAATAACGCTTTCAGGATCTCCGTCGAAACTGTCCTTGCATTGCCTTGAGCAGAAAGAATAGGTGATCCCTTTATACAGAGAAGTCCCGAAAACATTCTCCTTTTCTACTGGCATACCACAGACCGGATCAATAAGTTTCATCGGCTATCCCTGGATAACTCCGTACTATTTTCTCGATACTCATATGCTCATTTATTTCTCAAGCAGGGTGACGAACGTGTGATGATGTTTCTCCTCGTCCGAAAGGATCTTTTCAAACAACCTTCTTGTTGTATGGTCTTCCTCTTTTTCAGCAAGCCTTATAATCTCTTTGTAAAGGGCGATAGCCTCTTCCTCCGCTTCTTTATCGACTTTAAGCATTTGATGGGGTGTTTTGCCAAGGCATATTGCTTTTTTTAGCGGCATGGTAGTTGGGAGTCCTCCCAGATAGTCGATTCTTTCTGCAATGGCTTCTGCGTGTTTCATCTCCGCCATCGATATGTTTTTGAAAACTCCGCCAAGAGATTCAGCGTTTATACCTCTTACGGTAATGTGATGCCACATATACTGAATGCTTGCCAGCACCTCATTTGATAATGCTTCATTTAATTTTGCCAGTAATTCTTTACTCGCCATGATTGCCTCCTTTCTTTGATATATTTTGAATAATAGATCCTATTCATTAAGCGACTATTGTGCTCAATGAAATCTCCTCTGCAAACGGATAGCACATGAATAAAGCGGCAGCCGTGTTATTAACCACAAGAGGAAATTCCTGTAATGAATCCGGCATGATGGAATCTCAAGATATTTCTGTAATATCCGTTTATCTGACGCAAAAAGCCGCAGGAATAAATCCGGGAACTGGTAAATTATTTTTGTCATTTTCCAACTAAACGATATCTCTCTTACAATGAATTGTTTACATGCACTTTCATAAGCGGCTGTAGCTTTATCGGGCAGAATACCTTTCTTAAGACTATCGGCTATAGTCAGTGCTGCCAGTTTCCCTGACCGAATTGCGTAGGCGATCCCCTCGCCGATAAAAGGATCTGCCAATCCTGCAGCGTCTCCAACGAGAAGGATCCTATGAATTGCCATTTTTCTCCGTATGCCGCCTATCGGTATGAAGTGTCCTTGTGATGAGGTGATTGTCAATCCCACTGATTCCCCGAAATCTGATAGCACTTTTCGCGGATGCTGAAACTCTGTTGCACGCCCGCCAACGCCCAGCGAGTAGTAATTACTGTGTGGGAAAACCCAGCCGTATCCCAAAGGAACAAGCCCGAAATAAATATCTATGATTCTATCGAGACGTCGGTCAATTACTTCATTGGGAGCCTGGATCTCTGAGACTATGGCAAAGAGTTTCTCTTTGTTTTGCAGAGGTGGCCTTACATGCGTTGCAATATAACTATTTACTCCGTCTGCGCCGACAACATAACTGGCTCTAAAGGATTCATTTTCTGTGGTCACATCCACATGGTCACGATAAATCCTTAGGCCGATAACTTTTTGCCCTTGCAGAATATGTGCACCGGTCTCAAGTGTTTTCACGAGGAGAAAGTTGTCAAATTTCTCACGGCTGACCAGCACTGCCAATCTGTAATCTTTTCTCACTTCGACATGATAGCCCTTAAAATGGATTCTTGCTCCATAACATTCCTTCTCGATTATCTCTTCTGGAAGAACGAAATCCAGATATGAGAGGGCCTGCTCCGATATTGCACCACCGCATGGTTTTGATCTCGGGAAAGTATCCCTGTCAATCAGCAATGTCTTCATCCCTTGATGCGCGCACACTGTGGCGCAGGAAGAGCCGGCTGGACCCCCACCAACTACGATAACATCGTATATGTTACTCGCCATTGTCAGTTAATGATCCTTTGTATTGAATAATGCAATGCTCTGTTTTTTCTTCAGAAGGAATACTTTGTCTTCTCTCTTTTTATGAATATTCCTTTGATTTCATTCCCTTATCAGTCTGTTATAAATCCAACCGATTATGATGCCCATAATAAACAGATCAATAAAACCATAAAGGAAACCGATTATACTGCCTGTAGGGGAGATGGAATACCCAGGGTAGAGTGAAACTGCCATGACCTCAAGGAATGATTTCCCGTATCCTGCCAAGTATGAAAGCCATGTGGTGATAAACAATGCGCCGCCCCAGACAATACCAAGGCTCAGACCCAGAGCAACCGGTTTCAGTTTCACGGCCGCCTCCCTCTCTGATGGTTAACAAGATTTGCTGCCTTTAATTCCAACCGATAGATAAGAAAATCCCCAAAACAATTCATGAAAAGATGTGTCTTCCATATATTTTTCTATCGATTCCCATGGATGACGGAAAGAGATATCCTTTGTTACCCCAAATGGCCTTGTAATGAAGAGATACAATGGCTCTAATTTCGCGAGCCAGTTGGAGGGTTTCTTAAGATCGAGAATTACCCACCGGCCTCCCTCTCTTAACGATCTGCAGCCGTTCCTGATAACAGTGTCGAATTCGGGGATCAGTGTAATGGCAAACGTTGAGATGATGCCGTTGATATCTGGAGGATATTGAAATAGAGACGCGTCGGAATGCACCAGTTCGACATTGTCCCAGTTTTTTTTCTCGATGCGAAGTCTTGCCATTTCAAGCATGGCATCTGTAAGATCGACCCCTATGATCTTACCCTCCATTCCAACAGCTTCCTGAAACAGGGGGAAATTGATGCCGGCTCCACAGCCTATTTCCACAATTGTGCTGCCTTTATGGAGATCGAGTGCCTCAACAGCCTTTTTCCGGTAGGCGCTTTCCCTGAAACCGATAAGGTAATAGAGATTTGCCGTGAAGTTGTACCGTTTTGCCCTTTTCCGGTAGAGCGTTGTGATTTGCTCTTTATTTAGCATAACGATGACTTAAAGTTTAAAGTACTGACTGTATCGATTGTTGCCCGCGAGAACAGTATTAACAAGGAGTTACAATAAATTTAAGTGATTTATGTATGCTTTATCAGAGACAAATAGGGCAACTCTTTCGTTAGATGCAAACATTTTGATCTTTCCAAAATATCCTTTTAATCCACATAATTATTCTTAATATATTATGTATACCATTTCGAATCTGGTGCGGGTATCAGAATAATGCTGATATTTCTGTAGGTATAAATGTCTTTTTGTGTAAGAGTTTTTCTTACAGAATAGGGAGGTTATGGATCGGCATGGAGTACAATCAAAAAGTGTGTAAATAGATGAGTAGGCGGTGTATCCTTTTAAGGTTGAACTTGGAATCAACAAAAGAAAGGAGACACCACCATGAGAAAGGGTATCACCGAGGCAGTTCAGCCGTCAAGAGCGACGTATGAGGTATTGGAGGAAATGGTACGAGGAAAGGTTCAGGAATACATACAGGAGATCCTAGAGGAAGAAGTCGAGGTATTTCTGGGGAGGAAGAAATCCGAGAGGATCAAACTGGTCGATGGAACCCCTGGATATTGGAACGGCCACGGGAAGAAGAGAAAGTTCTCGGTAATTGTCACCTCTTACATTAAGCTAACCTAAAAACCTGTCTTTTTCTTACAATCTTTTGTATAAAAGGAATCCTGGTTCAGAATCGAATAACCCAAAGGAAAAGGGATAACCAGGAGACTTCTTTGGCTAGAACCCCCTCCTGATCATCCCCCCAAAACATTTTATTGATACTACATTTTGCTATAGATGTAAAGAGGCTTTTTGAGTTCGGGAAAAGATATCCGTGGCCGAAGCCGGCAGATTGCCCGCAATGCA